>CAYMIR010000140.1:0-4003 GCA_964390655.1 uncultured Marinovum sp. | reverse complement strand
TGCTGAGCCCATTCCAAGCCCATATGATTGCGGAGCTGGGCCATATATACGCGCATTTTCTACTCCAGAAGTGTAGGGATTCCAATCTGAAGACTCTTCACGCTTGGACAATGCATCAATCGCCTGTTGGTATAAGTTAGACAATGTAGGAAAAACATCTCTAAACAAACCAGATACCCTTAAAGTAACGTCAATCCGCGGACGATCCAACGTAATAAGTGGCAAAATTTCAAATCCTGATACACGCTCGGAACCATCAGCCCACACTGGCTTGATACCTAAGAGATGCAGCGCCATCGCAAACTCCTCACCCGCGGTACGCATTGTGGCAGAACCCCACAAATCGACAATTACACCTGACGGCCAGTCGCCTTTGTCTTGAAGATGGCGACGAATAAATTCTTCAGCAAGTTTAATTCCTTGCGCATATGCAGCCCGTGTTGGGACTGATAGAGGGTCAGTAGCAAATAAATTACGGCCAGATGGCAACACATCCATGCGACCACGATAGGGGGAGCCAGAAGGGCCTGCCGGTATACGTTTCCCAGAAAGCGCATTTCGTATCGCTCTCTGCTCTGCAAGCTCAGAACTTGCAGTCTCAAAGGGTAATTTTTGCCCGCATTTACGACCGAAAATATGTAGTCCATCACCAAATTGAGTTTCTTTTATATCACAAACAAATCTATCAATCCGACTTAAAGCCTCTGAATGGCTGCACTGGTCATTTATGCCCAAATCAGCTTCAATGCCCAAAGCTTCAGCTTCTACTCTAATACTTTCCTTTAAACGTTCACGTCTATTTGGATCTAACCCATCAGCATTAGAGAATTCATCTAACAAGGATTCTAGATAGCTAAATTGAGATGGCGCTTCAGACACTCGGAGAGCGGGAGGAATATGACCAATTGTAACAGCACCAGTTCTGCGTTTTGCCTGTGCTGCTTCTCCCGGATCATTGAGAATAAATGGGTAAATTATCGGTATATTACCAGATAATACTTCCGGCCAGCAGTTTTTAGATAGCGCTACAGATTTTCCCGGTAGCCATTCTAAAGTACCATGAGCACCAATATGAATAATTGCATCCGCTTTGAAAGCATCCTGCAGCCAAAGGTAAAAAGCAACATAACCATGGCATGGAACTCGTGAAATATCATGATAGTCGTTATCGCGGTGAGCTGGATCACTTCGCTCCGGCTGCAAAGCAATAACTGCTTCACCACAGTGAAGCGCACTAAAATTGAAAGTGTTCTGGCTTACTAAAGAGTCATGTCGTATATCACCCCAAGCTTCGAATAAATCTGACTGCAACTTTTTGGGAATTTGGCTTAGTGCATCTTTATATTTCTCTACGGGCCACTTAATTTTGTTTTCCCTTAGACTGAATTCTAGAGGCTTTTGAAGGGAGCCGTCTATATGCCCCAAATCTTGGAGAATAGCTTGAGCTGACGCTAAAACATCCAAGCCAACAGCATGCGCCATTTGCCAAGGTCTTCCAGGATATGTGGATAGGATAAGAGCTGCTTTTTGAGCCTCAAGCGGTTTTGTTTGAAGCTTATACCAGCGATAAACTTTGTCAGTTATGGCCAAAATTCTTTCTTTATCAGGTTGATGCTCTATTCTAGGAAATTCGAGGTCTTTATCTTGTATTCCTGGTTCTTTGAACGAAGCAACACCGGCAAAAATTCTTCCATCCACCTCTGGAAGAACTACATGCATAGCCATATCAGCCGGAGATAAGCCACGATCAGCTTCCCTCCAAGCGGCCCGATTTGATGTTGATAAAGCAACCTGAAAAACTGGAACATCTCCTATATCTAAGGGGGATTCCCCAGATGCGCCTCTTCCAGAAAATGAAGTAGCGTTAACAATACAAACAGGCTTAAATTGCTTAATTTGAGAGATAATCCACTCTGCAGCATCTGGAATTTTTAACGATGGTGAAAAAAGTCCAAGTACTTCAAATCCTCTAATACGCAAAGCATCAAAAATTGCTTTGATTGGTTTTAAATCTGCTGCAGTTATGAAAGCGCGATAAAAAGTTAAAATTATTAGTGGCTTATCAGGGTTTATTGCCTTGGCGATGTCAGAAGGAGAACATACGTTTTGCTCTGGGGACCACGCACCAAATGTTTCTAAAGTTTTAGTTCCGTGAACCGGTGCTGCATAAAGACCCGCTGCTAGCGCCAACTGAGCCAGAGCTGCATGTGCCGCGATCTCACCTCCCGTATCACAAAGTTCTTTTAATCTTCGCAGTGTCGAGGACGGCAATGTGGAGTATTCATCTAATTGAGGATCCTCGCGCCCGTCTGCTGGTAACACAGCGCAAGCTATTTTATTTTGTTTAGCCAGTTTTACGACTTCTTGAAGTCCATACGACCAATAAGGAACGCCACCAATAAGTCGAATGAGGATACCCTTTGCCTGGGACAGGGTTTTTTCTATATACGTATCAACTGAAACTGGATGCTTTAGCGCTGATAAATTAGCTAAGCGAAGTGTTGGAAAATCATCTCCCTGTAAATTGTTCCCTCGCTTCCAGCCCTCTGCAAACGCCCCAAGATCACTATCAGAAAAAGATAACACCACCAAATCCGCACCAGTTTGATCCAGATCAGTTGGAACTTCTGTTTCCTCTAAACCATGTCTTTCAACAAATAAAACGTGCATAAGCGCCTTTTAACTAGCTAGGATCTTCTCAATCGCAGAAGGGTTTAAATGATCGTGTTCCGCTATCACTACAAGCTGACCCTGCTTTGGTTCGTGAGGTAGCCACATTCGATCATACTGAGTTCTTACCCGACTTCCTACAGCTTGCACTAAAAGTCGCATAGGTTTTCCTGACACAACTGCATAGCCCTTCACTCGAAGTATATGTTCCTCATCAGCCAACCGCTTTACACGATCGATTAGCAAATCCGGTGATAATAAATCATCTATTGAAAATACAGCACTATCGAAATCTTCATGATCATGATCGGGAACGCCATCATGATGGGATGGTCGACTGGAAAGATCATCTTCAGCCGCAGCCTCTAAACCTAAAACAACACGGGGATCAACTTGACCTTCAGAAATTTCAATCATTGGGAGCGGCCGCGGAGCAATCTTTGAAATTTTATTTTTAGCTACCTCTTTTGCCGCAGAGTTAGCAAGGTCAGACTTTGTTAATAAAACAAGGTCAGCACAGGAAATCTGGTCCTCAAAAACCTCTGACAAGGGTGTGTCATGGTCTAATGACTCATCCGCTTCACGTTGTGCCTCTACCCCGGCCAAATTGGGTGCAAATTGCCCAGATGCTACAGCTTCAATATCAGCTAGAGCGATTACACCATCAACTGTAATTCGTGAACGAATATCAGGCCAATCAAAAGCTTTAAGAAGAGGCTTTGGAAGCGCCAACCCTGAAGTTTCGATCAGAATATGCTCTGGTCTTGGATTTATAGCCATCAGAGCTTCAATTGTAGGTATAAAATCATCGGCAACCGTACAACAAATACAACCATTTGCTAGTTCCATGATGTTTTCGGCCGGACAATCTGGAATTGCACAACTTTTTAATATTTCACCGTCCACACCCACATCGCCAAACTCATTCACAATTACGGCGAGCCTTTTACCGCTCGTATTACGCATTAATTGAGTAATAAGAGTTGTTTTACCTGAACCTAAAAACCCGGTTATAACAGTCACTGGAACCTTTAAAACGTCACTCATAACTATACCTTTTTTCAATCGTTTTTAGTCAAGTTTACCGGAGGAGGAATTCGTGCAACACAGTTTTTTTTGAATAGCTGCACTCTTTGTTTCCACGGAACTTTTCCATCGTCTGTATCGACATAACCAGAGATTCCCTCACACAACTGTTCGAAATCCGACTCTGGATGGATATTTCCGTACACATAGGTCCATTTCTCTTCGGCCTGAAGTACAATCGTGCAGCCATTTTTACAATTTGCTAAACACTCGACACCAGTAACAGTCACTTTTTCTGATAAACTTG
>CAYMIR010000139.1:0-4045 GCA_964390655.1 uncultured Marinovum sp. | reverse complement strand
GGACGTCAAGGGATGCCTCGGCGATACATTGATTACCCAGAAGCTTTTGCTTTATGGAACCAAGTATCGTCTTATGGAGCGTTTTTATCATTTGCATCATTTGTATTTTTCTTCATCGTTATAATTTATGCGATTGTTGCAGGTAAGAAAGAAACGAGAGCTAATCCTTGGAACGAGTATGCCGATACCTTAGAATGGACACTACCTTCTCCTCCGCCAGAGCACACTTTTGAGATCTTACCTAAGCAGGAAGAGTGGGATAAATCTCCTGCCCATTAGTGGTGCCCAAACCCAAATAATAGTAGAGGCCTCTAATAAATTGGGGGCCTTATCTTCCTGGTATATACTAAATACTGAAAAATCGTCCGCAAATTTTGCAGTTTTGTATGCCGTATATTATAAATAATGAGATAGGTTCAGCCAAAGTAACGACTATCGAACTTTGGCCCTATAACTCTCTTAAACCAAAAGGTTTTGTGGTTTTTTTAGGTGCAACATTCGCCTTGATCGCTCTACCACTTTTAAATGTGTTGGGAACAAATGTATTTTGGGGATTATTCCCATTTCTGTTTTTAACTTTGCTGGGAGTTTGGTTTGCTTTAAGAAAAAGTCTTAGTGACCGTCAAATTCTTGAACAATTAACACTTTGTGAGGACGAGCTTATATTGATAAGGCAGGATCCAAACGGAGAGCAAAAAGAATGGGTTTGTTCTCCATATTGGGCCAAATTAAGGATGTATGATAAAGAAGGACCTGTTGCGAATTATATTACGTTAAGAGGAAACGGTCGCGAAGTAGAGTTGGGTTCATTTCTGGGTGAAGATGAGCGAAAAGAGCTGTTTAACGAATTGAATCATTTACTGAGTGAGTTAATTAGTAAGCCTTAACTGGATAAGTTACTTTTGACTAAAGCGCCAACAGCCCCAAAATCCATTTGTCCTGCATATTTGCTCTTTAATGCGCCCATGACCTTACCCATGTCTCGTATCGAGCTAGCTCCCACTTCGTTTATTGCTTCTGATACAGCAGATCTAATTTCGCCATCTGTCAATTGTCGAGGCAAAAACTCTTCTATAACTTTGATTTCCGCTAATTCACGCTCAGATAAATCAAGCCTACCCGCTTCTTCATATGTTTTGGCGCTTTCCTGACGCTGTTTTGTCATTTTAGCAAGTATAGCTAACACCTCGTCATCTCCAACACCATGTTCTTTACCTTCTGTCCGAGCCGCAATATCTCGATCTTTAATTGCAGCGTTAATCAAACGAATTGTAGAAAGGCGCTCTGTAGATTTATCCTTCATCGCCTGCTTCATAGCAGTATTAATGCGAGACCGAAGTTCCATGGGGTTCACCTTTCCTGATTTCGGATATGATCGGTACAAAAAAAATAGTAAATTAGCAAGTTAATTTGAATGAGAATAGTAGATCTTCAAACTTGACCCTGCTTGACCATAGTCATACTTTGCGAGCAATTTTGGTTAAAGAGTCGCCATGAAAAACAATGTTTCATCTAATAAAGCTACAGCTTGTCTCGCACTAGCAGACGGAACTTTATTTTTTGGTAAAGGCTTTGGATCAACTGGTGAAACAACCGCTGAACTCTGCTTTAATACATCAATAACGGGATATCAGGAAATTCTTACTGACCCTTCTTATGCAAGTCAAATTGTAACCTTTACATTTCCGCATATCGGCAATGTTGGAGTAAATACTGAAGACTCTGAAACTCAGAACCCCGCTGCCGAGGGCTTGATTGTCAAATGGGACCCAACACAACCATCAAACTGGAGATCATTGGAACATTTATCAGACTGGTTAAGAAAATATAATTTACTTGGAATGGGTGGAGTTGATACCAGGCGCTTAACGAGAGCTATTAGAATGTCAGGCGCACCGCACGTAGCACTAGCCTACAAAACAGATGGCGTTTTTGATACTGCAGAACTTATAAAAAGAGCCCAAAATTTTTCTGGTTTAGAAGGCTTAGACTTGGCAAAAAACGTCACTTGTCGGCAAAGCTACAAATGGGATGAAATGCGCTGGGCATGGCCAAAAGGTTTTGAAAAGCAAAATCATGCAAAACATAAAGTTGTTGCAATTGACTATGGCGCGAAGCGAAATATCCTTCGATGTCTGGCATCTGCCGGATGTGAAGTAACAGTTTTACCTGCGTCGAGTTCAGCAGACGATGTGCTTTCGCACAAACCTGATGGGATTTTCTTGTCCAATGGACCAGGTGATCCAGCAGCTACTGGGAAGTATGCCGTTCCTGTAATTCAGCACTTATTAAAAAATACTGATTTGCCTATATTTGGAATTTGCCTTGGGCATCAAATGCTAGCACTTGCTTTAGGCGCTAAAACTATAAAAATGAACCATGGTCATCACGGCGCAAACCATCCTGTCAAAGAGCATAGCTCCGGAAAGGTGGAAATCACGTCAATGAATCACGGGTTTGCAGTAGACGCCCAAACCTTGCCTGATGGCGTTGAAGAGACACATGTTTCACTCTTTGATGGCTCAAACTGTGGAATAAAAATGTCGGATAAGCCTGTTTTTTCCGTGCAACACCATCCAGAAGCTAGCCCAGGGCCTCAGGATAGCTTTTACCTATTCAATCAATTTGTTGCCACTATGAAATAAAAATTGTCAAAAATAACTGACAAACAAATTAAATTGAAATTCTCTTGAGGAAAAGAATTAGTCTATTTTTAGACTGTCTTGTTTCAAGCGAGTTACAAAAGCTATCGAAATATGATCTCTTAATTTTTCTGAGGCTTCTACAGAGTCCCCTTTGGCAATTGCAGTAACTATTGCCTGATGTTCTTCAACAGCAACTGCCCCTCTACCATCCGCAGCCAGAGAAGTTGTAGCCATAAGAGCCATTGACCTATGCACTAAATCTAACTGCTTGATTAAAAATCTGTTATGTGAAGCCAAGTGAATTTGTTTGTGAAAGCGTCGATTTGATCTCGCCAGAGCGGATGGATCAGAGATAATTTTGCGATCAGAATCCACCATATCCTGGAGCACTTTTACTTCCTCGCTTGTAGCATGTTTGGCTGCCAAATTGGCAGCTAATCCCTCCAATTCAGCTCTAACAATATAGAGTTCAGCCATCTGGCTATGATCTAGTGAAGAAACAATTAAGCTTCTACCATCCCTTGTTAACAAAGACTGGGTTTCTAATCTCTGCAAAGCCTCACGAATTGGTGTCCGTGAAACGCCAAAACTATCAGCTAAATCGCTCTCAACGAGACGATCTCCTGGTTTGTAAATGCCCATATCTATTGCCTCTAATATTAAACTATAGGCATCCTTGTTTTGTTGGCGGATTAATGACATTAAACGTTCCCATGCATTAACCCAGATAAGCAAGCTTCGAACCTAAAAGCAAGAAAAACAAATAGGACTAAGAAATTACACAGTGAATGTTAAAAATTGAAAAATTTAAATGAAATCGAGTGCTGGATCTTTGATCTAGACAATACGTTATACCCAGCATCTGTTGACTTGTTTGGCCAAATAAATATCAAAATGTCAGATTACATCATGAACCTGTTAGACGTTGATAAGGTTGCAGCGGATAAGATGAGAGCAGCGTATTGGGAAAAATACGGTACATCTTTGGCTGGTTTGATGCAAAACTACAAAATCGATCCCAACGATTTCTTAACCACTGTCCATGATATTGATTTTTCTGTGCTTCAAAAGGATCCAAATTTATTGGATGCGTTGAGTAATTTACCGGGGAAAAAATTAGTCTATACAAATGGAACCGCGCCGTATGCCAGAGAGGTACTAAAACATCGAGGGTTACTTGATATATTCGATGAAATATATGGTATCGAAGATGCTACTTATATTCCAAAACCTTTTCCAGAAGCATTTGAAATTATTTTTTCGAAAGCCAATATTGTACACAAAAGATCCGCGATGTTTGAAGATGAAGTAAGAAATTTAGAAGTCCCATTCAAGTTGGGTCTCAAAACTGTTCTTGTGAGTGATGTCCAATCAAATAAAAAATATGTAGATTATACAGT
>CAYMIR010000138.1:0-4055 GCA_964390655.1 uncultured Marinovum sp. | reverse complement strand
AAGTCAAAATAGTAGTTTACTGTTCCAACCAAACCAACGAACGCAAAAACGCTGCCAGTGAAGGGGCTTCTAACCATTACTACCGTATCTCGCAACCCCTTTTTTAATAAAAAAAACAGATTTTTATTAAAATCTTATTTTAAGCCTTTTTTTCCCATATTTATATAGGGTTTTTTTGATTGAAAATAATAATTTAAGCAAGAAACCTTAAGAAATAATATGACTCATTTCTCACTCAGTTTTCTCTAAAGTTACATAGGCCCCACAATTAGTTAGCAATCACTAAAATATCACTACATGTTGAGTCGAAGATTCTTATTTTAGATTCTCTTAAGGCATCTAGTTTTTAATCATCCCAAAAAGTTTATTTAATTTTTAGTGAACAACAACGTCCTCAGGAGGCGTGACACCCGACGTCCCGACCCGATCACCTACTATGAGACCATCTGAACCCGCTGTTATATGAACTTTGTCATTATCATCAATATCACCTGATAATAACATTTCAGCTATGGGGTTCTGTATTGCATTCTGGATTACCCTTTTGAGAGGCCGCGCACCAAAAACTGGGTCGTAGCCTTCATTTGCTAACCAAGCTTTAGCACTCACATCCAAATCAATTTGAATATTTCTGGAATTTAAACGTTTGGCTAATCTATTGAGCTGAATATCAACAATCGCAGACATTTCCTCTCTCATGAGCCTGTCAAAAACTAAAATTTCATCAAGACGATTTAAAAATTCTGGCCTAAAATGAGCTCGCACTGCATCCATCACATCTCTTTTTGCATCAGATGAGTTTGACCCTTCAGGCAATTGGCTTAATGCTTGAGCACCAAGATTAGATGTCAAAATAATGAGTGTCTGCTTGAAATCAACTACTCTACCATGGCTATCAGTAAGCACCCCATCATCAAGAACCTGAAGTAAGATATTAAAAACATCAGGGTGTGCTTTTTCAACTTCATCAAATAACACAACTTGATAAGGCCTGCGCCGAACGGCTTCCGTCAGCACACCACCTTCGTCATATCCCACATAGCCAGGGGGAGCTCCAATCAAACGTGCAACCGCGTGTTTTTCCATAAATTCGGACATATCCACCCGCATCATTGCAGCCTCATCTTCAAACAAAAATTCTGCTACGGCTTTCGTTAACTCGGTTTTGCCAACCCCTGTGGGACCCAAAAACAAGAATGAACCCAGAGGCCTATTTTCATCATTTAGGCCTGCGCGTGCCCTACGTACGGCGTTGGCAAGCGCACGAACAGCTTTTCTCTGGCCTATTACTCTGTTTTCCAGCGCGTCTTCCATACGAATTAACTTTTCGCGCTCGCTTTCTAAAATTTTGGTTGTTGGGATACCAGTCCAACGCTCAACAACAGAAGCAATCTGATCAGGAAGAACGGTCTCTTCAACCATTTTACCATCAGCTTCTTTATCCTCAGCATTTGATAATTGTTTTTCAAGTTTAGGAATAATGCTATAAGAAAGCTCGCCAGCCTTTGCCAAATTGCCATAACGCTTCGCTATATCGAGGTCTGCGCGAGCTTTTTCTAACTGTTCTTTCAGATCACGAGCCCCAGCCAATTCATCCCTTTCAGCCTGCCACTTTGCCGTCAATTCAGTACTACGCTCTTTTAGATCGACTAAATCTTTTTCCAAAGACGATAAGCGCTTCTTAGAGGCAGCGTCTTCTTCTAATCGCAGAGCTTCCGCCTCTATTTGCTTCTGTAGAATTTCTCGGTCTAACGCATCGAGCTCTTCCGGCTTACTATCCACTTGCATTCTTAGGCGACTTGCTGCCTCGTCAACCAAGTCAATTGCCTTATCAGGCAAAAAACGATCTGTAATGTAACGATTTGAAAGAGTTGCAGAGGCCACCAAGCTCGAGTCAGAAATTCTTACCCCATGATGCAATTCGTATTTTTCCTTGATGCCCCTGAGGATTGATACAGTATCTTCCACCGTTGGCTCCAAAACCATAACAGGCTGAAATCTCCTAGCTAAAGCCGCATCTTTTTCCACATATTTACGGTATTCATTCAGAGTAGTAGCCCCTATACAATGAAGCTCTCCGCGAGCTAGTGCTGGTTTAATTAGGTTTGCTGCGTCCATTGCCCCTTCGGTTTTCCCAGCACCTACAAGGGTATGCATTTCATCAACAAACAAAATAATTTCACCAGCGGCAGCAGAGATTTCGGTTAAAATGGCTTTTAGTCTTTCTTCAAATTCACCGCGATACTTTGTGCCAGCAATTAAAGACCCCATATCAAGTGCCATTAATTTTTTATTTCTCAATGATTCTGGGACATCACCGTTTACAATTCTCAGTGCCATTCCCTCGGCAATAGCTGTCTTTCCAACGCCTGGCTCTCCTATCAGAACAGGATTGTTTTTTGTTCTCCGCGAGAGAACTTGCATAGACCGTCGTATTTCTTCATCACGGCCTATAATAGGGTCAATTTTTCCTTCACGCGCGGATTGCGTAAGGTCTTGGGCATATTTTTCGAGCGCTTGATAATTATCTTCAGCACTAGCAGTATCTGCCGTACGACCCTTCCTCATTGCATTAATCGAACTGTTAATTTTTTGGGGAGTCATCCCTGCCGAAAGTAGAGCTTCTTTGGCTCCAGACTTAATCATGGCAAGTGCCGTTAATAATCTTTCTGTGGCAACAAATCTATCACCAGATTTTTGGGCAAGTGTTTCTGCCTCATCCAAAACTTTTAAAAATGAGGGATCTGCAAATGGCTGGACATTGCCTTTCACCTTAACCTGCTTTTCTAATAGTGAGTTTAAAAAAAGCGTAATTTCATCTACATTTCCTTCCGAATTAGAAATTAGGCTCGCTGCAAGGCCTTGGTCATCTTCAATTAATGCTTTCAGCAAATGTTCAGGCAAAAGTCGTTGGTGATTTTCACGTATTGCTACCGATTGAGCATTTTGGACGAAGCCCTTTGCTCGCTCCGTGAACTTGTTTAAGTCCATGGTTGTTCTCCTTCTCAAAAGCGCTGTCTGGAATACCTGAGCTAAGCATATTCACTACAACCTCTCCCTTGATTTGGGTACTGCGCCGTTAAATTTCAAGATAAGGCACTTATAGCTTCAAATTTCAAAATCTCCTCAAATATCTATGATACGCGCTTGACGCCAAAAAAGTTCGCTGAAACAAGCAACATAGCATATTCTAATTTGAGGACAGTATGTCGGATGATCGCTTAATAGTTGCCTTAGATGTTCCAAACATAATTGCGGGCATGGAGCTTGTTAACAAGTTGGGTGGAACTGTTTCATTTTATAAAATTGGCCTAGGAATGTTAACTGGAGGCGGCCTTGCTCTTGCAGATGAACTGAAACAAGAGCACAATAAACGGATTTTTTTAGATCTTAAACTTTTCGACATTGGAGCCACAGTTGAGGCAGCCGTTAAAGGCATAGCCAAATACGAACTAGACTTTCTAACAGTTCATGGTGATCCCAATGTAGTTAAAGCCGCAAAAGAAGGCGCCGCAGATTCAAATCTTAAGATCCTTGCTGTAACAATATTAACTTCGCAAGATCGTGAAGATTTAAACGCAAACATGTATAAATCTGGCAACATTAGTGATTTAGTAGTTGAGAGAGCAGACCGCGCATTTCAGGCAGGAGCTGACGGTGTAATTGCCTCTCCCTTGGAAAGCAAAAGGATTAGAAGCCTCGTTAGTTCTTCACATAAACTAATTGTAACTCCTGGTGTTAGACCAGAGGGTGCTGAGTTAGGAGATCAAAAAAGGATCTCCACGCCTAGTGGTGCTATCAAAAATGGATCAAATCATATTGTAGTCGGTCGGCCAATAATTAGTTCTCCTGACCCTAAGGCAGCAGCCCATAATATTTTGACCGAAATCAACAGCTACTAGCTTAACCTTGACGAGCTTTGAAACGTCTTTGAGTTTTGTTGATTACGTATATACGTCCACGTCGTCTAACAACGCGACAGTCGCGGTGGCGCTGCTTCAGCGAACGGAGTGAATTTTTAACCTTCATAAGGTTCTCCTTTTTTCCGCGGTGCA
>CAYMIR010000137.1:0-4057 GCA_964390655.1 uncultured Marinovum sp. | reverse complement strand
CCTTAAAAACCCCAGATAGTTTGGTGTTGGGATGCGACCAGATTTTAGAATTTGAAGGTGCTTTATTGGAGAAACCGCCATCTAAAGACCTTGCTGTGCAGCAATTAATGAAAATTTCAGGAAAAAAACACATTGCGTATTCCGCAGCAGTTATATTCGAAAACTCTAAACCTATCTGGCGTTTTGTTGGTAAAGCGGATTTATTGTTAAAAAGTAATAGTGAGGAATATATTTCTGACTATGTAAGTAGAAATTGGGATAGTATTAAGCACAGTGTAGGTGGGTATAAAATAGAAGAAGAAGGTTGCCGTTTGTTTTCAAATATTAATGGTGATTATTTCTCTATTTTGGGTATGCCATTACTAGAAATTATAAACTTCTTATGTATCAGAGGTGTAATAGATGGATGAGGCAAGGCCACGCTTAGCAGCTGTTTTAGGTAATCCAATATCGCACTCAAAATCGCCTAGAATGCACAACTATTGGTTAAAGCAAAATAAATTAAATGGTTATTATGTACCAATAAAAGTTGAGCTAGAAAATTTTGAGGAAACTATATGGACGCTAGTGAGTATGGGATTTTCTGGAGTTAATGTTACTATACCACATAAACTATCAGCTCTTAAGATAGCAGACGAAAGCTCAACCACAGCCCAATATATTGGTGCAGCGAACACTTTAACATTTACCAAAGAAAATAAAATATATGCTGATAATACAGACGCTTACGGTTTCATAAATAACATAAAATGCAAATATCCAGACTGGGATCCAAAAAAAGGAATGTCAGTAGTATTAGGGGCAGGAGGAGCAAGCAGAGCTGTCATTGCAGCGTTACTATCAGAAGGTTCTAAAGAAATAATAGTTCTAAACAGAACTATTGAAAAGGCTGAAGCACTTAAAGAAGACTATGATAATAAAATCACCGTTGAGTCTTGGAAAAATATAAATGAGGTAGCGGCCTCCTGTTCCAATATAATCAACACTACTTCACTGGGTATGAATAATGAATCACTTATTGCTATCCAACCAAACGCTATACCTGAAACGGCTCTTGTTTCAGATCTGGTTTACACACCTTTAGAAACAAACTTTTTGAAAATGGCAAAAAATAGAGGATCTAGAACGGTGGATGGCTTAGGCATGTTAATTCATCAGGGTGTACCAGGTTTTGAAGCTTGGTTTGGTCAAAAACCTTTAGTTACTGAAGAACTTAGAAAGATATTAATAAAATGAAATTCAAACTTGGTCTAACAGGATCAATGGGGATGGGTAAAACAAGCACAGCGATCTTGTTCCAAAAACACAATTGCGGAGTGTGGGATGCTGATAAAGCTGTTCACAGACTTTATGGAAAAGATGGCGATGCTGTAAAGCCGATAGCTAAGTATTTTCCAAAAGCTATAATAGAGGGCTCGGTAAATAGGACAGAGCTAAAAAAATATCTGAGCGCAGATTTTGATAAGATAACTCTGTTAGAAAAAATTGTTCATCCCTTAGTATCTGCAGATAGGGAAAAATTTATCGAAAAAACAAAATATAAGATCAATGTGTTCGACATACCGTTGTTGTTTGAGACTGGCTCTAATAAAATTATGGATAAAGTAGCGTGTGTATATGTCTCCAAGTCTATTCAAATGGAGAGAATACTGTCACGAAAATCTATGACGAAAGAACAAATAGAAAAAATAAATCAACAACAGATGCCAATAGAAGAGAAATGTAAGTTGTCAGATTTCGTAATAGAAACCTACACTAAAAAAGATACTGAAAAACAAGTTGTAGGTATAATTAAAGAGATAGAAAGCTATTTGGATGCGTGAAATAGTTTTAGATACAGAGACCACAGGGCTCGATCCTGAAACTGGTGATAGAATAGTAGAAATAGGAGCCATTGAGCTTTGGAACCACCTTCCTACGGGTAAAACATTTCATAAATACCTGAACCCAGAGCGTAACATGCCCGAAGAAGCGCTGGCCGTCCATGGTTTGACGGAGGAATTTCTAAAGGATAAGCCTGTATTTTCTCAAATAGCAGACGACTTTTTGGCATTTATAAAAGACTCAAAGCTGATCATACACAATGCTTCCTTTGATATGAAATTTATAAATGCAGAATTGGCGTTAGTTGAAAAAACCAGACTACCAGGCAATATAGCTATAGATACTCTGGGAATAGCACGAAAAAAATTTCCAGGATCACCTGCTTCATTAGATGCATTGTGCAGGCGTTTTAATATCGATAACTCTGCGAGAACAATGCATGGAGCTTTGTTAGACTCAGAGATACTGGCAGAAGTTTATTTGGAACTTATTGGAGGTCGTCAACCAGATTTTGGTCTATCTGATGAACACAACACTGGTGAAACAAAAGTCGATGAAAAAAGACAAGTATTTAAGCGGCCTAAGCCACTAAAAAACCGTTTAACCGTTAAAGATGAAGAGGCTCATAGAGAATTTGTAAAAAAACTGGGAGCAAATGCTATGTGGAATAAATTAGTTACAAAAAACTAATTTTTAGTCGCTTTTTCTGCATCTGCTTGACGCCGAGCAATTTCGTTTTGGTATAAAGCTAAAAAATTAATTTGTTCAAGATTTAAGGGTGGAAAACCACCATCACGCGTCACATCTCCAACTATACGTCTTAGATATGGGAATAAAATTCTTGGACACTCGATCATTAAATAGGGGTGGATTTGGTCCTTGGGAACACCGGTCACTTCAAATATACCTCCATATTCTATTTCCAATATAAAAAGCTTGGAGTTTTCTTTATCATCAGAAGGTTCAGTAGCTTCTGTTTTAATTGAAGAAATAACCGATAATTTTATCAATACTTCATATTGGTCTTCGGGTTTTCTTTTTTTCGCATCAAGGTTAACTTTAACTTTGATGTCTGGGGGTGTGTTGCTGTCTAGTCCCTTTTGCGCTAAAATATTTTCAAATGACAGATCCCTGATAAATTGGGCCAAAACCTTCGTATTGGGCTGAATTGCCTGTTTTTGCTCTGCCATTTATAACTCCCAACTAATTTTAAAAATAGATTAACCTATTCACCTTTATGCGCTTTATTATTGTTGGTCCATGGTGATTTTTCCTCTGGTTCTACTTCTTTGTAGTCTGTAACTTCTATATCTGGACGTTTATTTTTATGAGAACTACTCCTCTCGGGGGGAGGGTATTTTACCAGATTGATCTTGTTTCTTAACCAAAAAAACGCAGCTTTTCTAACTCTTGGTAATAATAATAAAAACCCAACGGTATCGGTAAAAAACCCTGGCGTCAAAAGCAAAGCACCCGCAAACAAAATCATTGCACCGTGTGCTATTGATTCTGTTGGGTTTTCTAACCCATTAAACTTACTTTGGATTTCTTTTAAAACGTTAATACCCTGTGTCTTAACTAAGACTGTACCCAAGATAGCAGTCAGTAAAATAATAAAAAGAGTGGGATAAACACCAATAAAACCACCCAGCAATATGAAAAGCCAAATCTCCAAAAGGGGTATAAGGATAAAAAGCAATAACAACCACATATTTTTATCTCCAATTTATCGGGTGGTGGACTTGTTGGGCCTTTGCCCCTACATAGATAATGACGTAGAGAATTTCTACCTATTCTTTGATTGAGGCTAAAATGAACCCTGCGCTAATAGAATTAATTATCCTGGCTGGAATAGCCGTGTTTTTATTTTTGAGACTTAGAAGCGTTCTCGGAACTCGGGAAGGGTTTGAAAAACCACGTATGCAGCCGAAAAATGATGCACCCAAGCGAGATTTTAAGGTGATAGATGGTGGTGAAGATAAAGACATTACGGACAATGTGGAAAAAAACTCCTCATCTGCAAAGGCTTTAAAAACAATAAAAGAAAATGATGAAGCTTTTATGGTAAATGAATTTTTATCGGGTGCGCGATCTGCTTATGAATGGATTCTTATGTCATTTGAAAAAAATGAAATTGACGACATAAGAGAGCTTTTGAGTGAAGAGGTTGCTGAAGCATTTGACTCAGTAGTAGAACAGCGAATTTCGCAAGGTTTGACAATTGAAGCAGAAT
>CAYMIR010000136.1:0-4058 GCA_964390655.1 uncultured Marinovum sp. | reverse complement strand
GAAAACAAATAATAATTTGGCCGATTGGTTTTGGGTTGATGCTCCTCAATAAAGATCATCCTTATATTTTTATCTTTTTTAAGTATATTTCTGCTGGTTACATTTTATGGTTAGCTTGGCGCATCGCCAATATGCGTATATCAGCAACAACGTCTGATAGACCGGCCCCTGGTTTTCTTTCTGGTCTTGTAGTACATCCCCTAAATCCAAAAGCTTGGGCCCTAATAACAACAGGTTTCACTAATTTTGTAGATCCACTAAGTCCCGTTCTTTATTCTACTGCAACCGTCGCTTTTTGTTTATTTGGTGTTCAGGTCGTTTGTCATCCCATTTGGACCCTCTTTGGTGAAAGAATAGCAATATTGGTTAGTGGGTCAGTATACGAGCGATATCTGATGTTATTTTTTGCGGCGCTTACGGTAATTTTTGTTAGCCTTGCGATTGCGAGCTCATAATTTAAATTTTGCTTAAGTCTCAATAATTTCATTGAGTGATTTAAATGAAAACCTTGAGACATTGCCATAAAAGGTTTATCGCGGGGAAAGATATGAAAGTTGCTCTATGAAGTTTTTGGATCTAGTCAAAGTTTATATCCGCTCAGGCTCTGGAGGGGCGGGTTCAGTTAGTTTTCGCCGTGAAAAAAATATAGAGTATGGCGGACCTGATGGAGGTAACGGGGGGCATGGTGGTTCTGTGTGGGTAGAAGCTGTGGAAGGCTTGAACACACTCATTGACTTCCGATATCAGCAACACTTTTTTGCTGATAATGGAAAGAGCGGTATGGGAAAGCAACGTTCTGGAGCCCATGGAAATGATAAAGTTTTGAAGGTGCCAGTCGGAACAGAAATTCTAGATGAAGATCAAGAAACTTTGTTAGCTGATTTAACCGAAGTGGGAAGTCGTACTTTATTGGCTGAAGGAGGGAACGGTGGTTTTGGAAATTTACATTTCAAATCATCTACTAACCAAGCCCCGAGGAAGGCCAACCCAGGCCAAGAGGGTGTTGAGAGAACAATTTGGTTGAGATTAAAATTAATTGCTGATGTTGGATTGCTAGGTATGCCAAATGCTGGGAAATCCACGTTTCTTTCTGCAACATCAAATGCACGTCCCAAAATAGCAGATTATCCTTTCACAACACTTTATCCGAATTTGGGTGTTGTAGGCATTGATGCCAGTGAATTTGTCGTTGCCGATATACCAGGCCTGATTGAGGGAGCCCATTTAGGACATGGGTTGGGCGATCTTTTTCTCGGGCATGTGGAGCGTTGTTCTGTATTAGTACATATTATAGATATTACAAATGATGATTTTATAAATAATTACAGTATTATAATGGAAGAAGTTAATCAATATGAAAAAGCGCTCTCAGATAAGCCGCGTATAACAGTATTGAACAAAATAGATGCATTTGGTGAAGATGAAAGAAAGTTATACAAAGAACAACTGGTAAAAATTATTGACGAACCAGTATTTATGATTTCCGCTGTAAGCGGAGAGGGAATTGAAAATCTGCTTAGAGCAATTCGTATTCAAGTCGATAAGGGAAAAGTCCCAGATGTCGAGGAAGAGCAAGGGTCATTAGAATGGCATCCTTAACTGAAGCAAAACGTATTGTAATAAAAGTAGGCTCAACTCTTTTGGTAGATAAAAACTCTGGAGATTTGAACTTAACTTGGCTTGACTCGTTGGCTTCGGATGTATCTTCACTTAAATCTAGGGATATCGACGTTGTATTAGTGTCTTCTGGCTCTATCGCTCTTGGACGAGGATCTCTTGGATTGCAAGATGCGGAGCTTTCCTTAGAGAATAGTCAGGCATCGGCTGCAGTTGGTCAAATTAGGTTAGCTCGTGCATATGAGGAAGTACTAGCGCCATTCTCTGTTAAGACTGCACAAATATTAGTTACCTTAGAGGATAGCGCTAATCGCAGAAGATATCTGAACACACGGGCTACTATGGAAAGGCTACTAACTTTTGGTGTTGTGCCAATAGTTAACGAGAATGATACTGTTGCTACTGATGAAATACGTTTTGGAGACAACGATAGGTTGGCTGCCCAGATTGCGGCGACGGTTAGTGCTGATAACTTAATTTTATTATCCGATGTTGATGGTTTGTATTCGAGTAATCCCTTAACAAATCCAGATGCAAAAAGATTAGATGTTATTAAAGAAATAACCCCGGAAATTGAGGAAATGGCAGGTGAAGGAGTTTCGGGTATTTCTAAGGGTGGAATGATAACAAAACTCATGGCAGCTCGAACAGCTACTCAGGCTGGTTGCGCTATGGTAATCACCAAAGGAGACGTTCCTAATCCCATAACAGAGCTTGAGAACGGAGCAAATTGCACTTGGTTTAAGCCGAATGTAGATCCGCAAACCGCTAGGAAAAGATGGATCTCATCGCAGAAGTCTGTTGGTAAATTGATCATTGATCAGGGCGCTGTGACGGCTTTAATAGATGGAAAGAGCCTTCTTCCTATTGGAGTTAGCAGTATTGAGGGTAATTTTTCAAGAGGTGATATAGTGAGTATTTATTCAACCAATGGACGTGAGTTGGCGAAAGGTATATGTGCATACCCTGCAGTAGAAGCGAAATTAATTATTGGCCAAAATAGTAATGAAATAGAAACTATTCTTGGTTATGCTGGTAGGGCTGCAGTCGTTCACCGAGACGATTTAGCAATTTAAGGTTGGTTATGTCAGACGTACATTCTCTAGTTGTTGATATAGGTAAAAAAGCTCGAGAAGCCTCTCGGAGGCTGGCTGTTGCATCTAGTCAGCAAAAAAAGGATGCATTGATTTTCAGCGCTGACTTAATCAGGGAAAATACTGTAAATATATTAGAACAAAATAAAAAAGACCTTGATTTTGGAGCGTCCAAAAGCCTGTCAAATGCTTTGATGGATCGATTGCTTTTAAATGAAGAGCGAATAGGTTCAATGATTGATGGTCTGGAAGCGGTTGCCAATCAAGACGATCCTGTTGGTGAAATTATGGAGGCATGGAGACGCCCAAATGGTCTTGAAATAAAAAGAGTTCGTACGCCCTTAGGAGTAATTGGCGTAATATACGAAAGTCGGCCAAACGTAACCGCTGACGCGGGTGCTCTTTGTTTAAAAGCAGGAAATGCAGTAATTTTGCGAGGGGGCTCTGAAAGTTATAATAGTTCCATTGCCATTCATAATTGTATGCAAGAGGGCTTGTTAAAGGCGAATTTACCTGAGGACTCTATTCAGATTATTCCAACGAAAGACAGGTCTGCGGTCGCCAGCCTTCTCAAATTGACAGAGTATATTGATGTTATTGTGCCTAGAGGTGGTAAAAGTTTGGTTGGGCTGGTTCAATCGGAGGCGAGAGTTCCGGTTTTTGCGCATCTAGAGGGAATTGTTCACATATATCTTGATAAAACCGCGGATCCAAGAAAAGCATTTGATGTAATTTTGAACTCAAAAACGAGGCGCGCGGGTATATGTGGTGCTGCAGAGTGCCTTTTAATCAACAAAGATATACTAAATAGCTTGGGCTCTGAGATCGTAAACATGCTTCTTGATGCGGGAGTAGAGGTAAGAGCTGATAAAGAGGTGGTAAAAATACCCGGAACAGTTGCAGCAAATAAAGATGATTGGGGCAATGAATTTTTAGATAGCAAAATAGCAGTTAGAGCCGTGGCTGACTTGGAAGAAGCAATAAATCATATTCAAACCTACAGTTCTAACCACACAGACTGTATAATCACAGAAAATTTAGAGGCTCGAGATAAATTTTTTACTCAGCTAGACAGCGCTATCTTAATGCATAATGCTTCAACACAATTTGCTGATGGTGGAGAGTTTGGTATGGGAGCGGAAATAGGTATTGCAACTGGAAAATTGCATGCAAGAGGACCCGTCGGCACTGTTCAATTAACTTCATTTAAGTATCTCGTAGAAGGGCAGGGAACAATCAGAAAATGAGTGTATTTTCATTTTTGATTAACTAGCTCAAGTAAAGGAAATAAGTTTGGATGATTTAAACCCTTTTTTAGAACCTGGAATGTATGTACGTCACCCAACT
>CAYMIR010000135.1:0-4068 GCA_964390655.1 uncultured Marinovum sp. | reverse complement strand
ATGCTGCTCAGGAAATTTTGGATTTAATAAAAGCTGCATCAAAAACATAATCTTTAACTAATAGTGATTATAGTGGTTTAGGGTAAGCAGGAATTACAAATGTTATATTCTACCTCAGATAAATTACTGATTGTAGGTGGGGCTGACTTTTCAGAAGACCTTTTTGAAGAAGTTTATGATAATGGAACCCCTGTTATAGCGGCCGACGGTGGAGCTAATTTTTTAGCCCATCGCAATATTTCGCCTGAATTAATAATTGGTGACCTTGATAGTATATCACAAAAGACAATTCAGAATATTGAGACTGAGAAAATTATCACGATTTCTGATCAAAATACTACGGACTTAGAAAAAGTTTTATCAAATACGGAATCTTCTTTAACAATTGGCATCGGCTTTCTAGGGTCGCGCATTGATCATGAGTTGGCCTCGCTCTCTGCACTTGTAAAGTTTTCCCATAAAAAAATAATTCTTATAGGTGAACAAGACATTGTATTGCTAATTCCACCAAGTTTTTCGTTGCCGTCTTTTGATGGGATGCGAGTTTCTCTTTTTCCTTTGGGATCAGTAAAAGTTCAATCAGAAGGTTTAAGGTGGTCCACAGAAGGGCTTACCATGAAACCAACAAACAAAATTGGAACCTCAAACCAAGCAATTGGTAAAGTTATAAAATTAGTTCCTGATGCGCCTAAATTGCTTCTTATTTTACCTAAGCCACTATTAAACGATGCTGTTTTGGAATTAGAGCACTCGCCTTCTTGGTGAACTTAAAAACTTAAAATTTTTCTGACATTATTTATTTCAACAATTTGGAATGTTCACCGCCAGGCCCCCTAGGGATGTTTCCTTGTATTTATTTATCATATCTTCACCTGTTTGGCGCATAGTCTCGACACAGGCATCTAATGGCACTAAATGGGTTCCATCTCCTCGAAGAGATAAAGAGGCCGCCGAAACAGCTTTTATAGCACCAAGACCATTACGCTCAATGCACGGAACTTGTACCAACCCAGCAACAGGATCACATGTCATACCTAAATGATGTTCAAGTGCTATTTCTGCCGCATTTTCTATCTGTTCAGAAGTTCCACCAAGGACCGCGCAAAGACCAGCAGCTGCCATGGCGCTGGCGCTGCCCACTTCGGCTTGACATCCTGCTTCAGCGCCACTTATTGATGCATTGAATTTTATGAGACCTCCAATGGCTGCTGCGGTCAAAAGAAAATCTTCAATTTTATTTTCTGATGCATTGGGAACATGTTTTAGATAATATTTTAAAACAGCCGGAATTACTCCAGCAGCACCATTTGTCGGAGCTGTAACAATTTGACCGCCGAATGCATTTTCCTCATTAACGGCCATTGCATAAACGCTCATCCAGTCGTTGATAGTGTGAGGTGGTGTTAAATTTAGTCCACGTTCGGCCATTAAGGCGTCATATATACCTTTAGCTCTTCGTTTTACTTTAAGGCCTCCTGGGAGGAAACCAGACTTATTGAGACCACGCTCAATACACTTGTCCATCGACTCCCAAACCTTTTTTATACCATTTTCTAGTTCAGTTTTGTTAATTCTTGAAAGTTCATTTTCTTTTTTCATCTGAGCAATGGATTTATCAAATTCTTTTGACATGTTAAGCATTTCTTCTGCAGAACTGAAAGGAAATGGTACCTCAGATCCTTGATCTCGATCTTTCCCATGGGAGAGCTCATCTGCGGTTAAAACAAAGCCTCCCCCAATAGAGTAGTAAGTTTCTTGGAATAAAATATCGCCTCTATCATCTAGGCCCATAAAAATTAAACCATTAGGATGCCCATCTAGAGGTGGACCATAATCAAATTTTAAGTCTTTTTGTGGGCTGAAAGATAATTTTCCTAAATCATCGGATTTGATGAAATTTTCGGCTGAAATTTCGTGTAGAGTTTTTTCACAAGCGTTGTGGTCATAATTTTCTGGTGAATAGCCTGCCAACCCTAGAATAACTGCACGATCTGTGGCATGACCTTTTCCAGTAAACGCCAGTGAACCATATAATGTCACTCGTACTCCTGAAAAATTAAAGGGAGAATTTTTCAGATTTTGTAAAAAGCGTTTTGCGGCAACCATTGGTCCCATTGTGTGACTTGATGACGGGCCTATGCCAATTTTAAACATATCGAATACTGATAAAAACATTACATACACCGTAAAACTGTCGTGTCAGGTTTGTAAATGGAACTGATTACTATAATCGGGCAAATGCGACGATAGCTATCTAAAAGGGACTTTGTATCAGAAAAATGCAAATCACTCTCGCAACTTTGGCTTGGGTTGCCTATAACATCTCAAAGTTTTGGAGTCGTAACAATGATTGCTGACCTATCCCCATCAGATCGCAGTAAATATGCCTGTGCTTTGCATGCCGCAAAACTCGTTGAAAGTGGGATGAAAGTGGGTTTGGGAACTGGCAGCACGGCATATTGGCTGGTCCACCACTTAGCAGAACGCGTCAGAAACGAAGACCTGGAATTTGTTGGAGTGCCAACTTCCACGAGAACGAAAAATCAAGCACATGCTGAAGGTATAAAAATTATATCAATGGATGATGCTGGTAGGCTCGATATAACAATTGATGGAGCCGATGAGTTTGATCAATCAATGAATTTAATTAAGGGAGGTGGGGGAGCACACCTTCAAGAAAAGATCGTAGCTTTTGGATCTGACCTAATGGTTGTAATTGCTGATGAGAGTAAAAAGGTAAAGAAACTTGGAAGGTTTCCACTTCCAGTTGAAGTTCTGAAATTTGGGAGCACTTCATCGCAAATGAAAATAGAGGAGCTGCTTATTGCCAGAAAATACAAAGATTTTGATGTAAAAATGCGCATGGAGAGCGAAAAACCTTTTATCACGGATGAGGGGAATTATATTTTTGATTTAAAATTGAATGAGATTGAGGACCCGAGAGGGCTTTGCGGCGACCTCAATATTATTCCTGGTGTTGTTGAAAACGGTTTATTTGTCGACGTCTGTAGTGCAGTTATTATTGGATATTCTGATGGAACAGCTGAAATTTCTTGGAAAAAAGATATTGCGTAACAAGCTGCAAATAAAATTCGATCACTTGATGATTTAATGGGTGAACTCTGTGAACTTTGATTATGATCTTTTTGTAATTGGCGGTGGATCAGGTGGGGTACGAGCAGCGCGTATAGCAGCATCTGAAGCTGGAGCCAAGGTTGGTTTGGCAGAAGAGGATCGATATGGTGGAACCTGCGTCATACGTGGCTGTGTACCAAAAAAGCTCATGGTTTATGCTAGTGAATTTAGCAGACATTTAGAGGATGCTTTTGCATTTGGATGGAGCCCAGTAAATAGTGGCTTTGATTGGAAAAAATTTAGAAAAAAGCTTCATTTAGAGCTTGATCGTTTGGAAACTGTATATCGAAACTTACTACGAAATGCTGGTGTGGACACCTACGATCAAAGAGCAAAACTACTCGACCAAAATACAGTAGTAGTCGGAAAGGAAAAATTAACAGCAAGGACAATCCTAATAGCGACTGGCGGTCGACCTTTCAGACCAGATATTCCTGGAATTGAAAATGCTTTAGTCTCCGATGATATTTTTAATCTAGAGAAACTTCCCAAATCGATAGCGATAATTGGCGGAGGTTATATCGCTTGTGAAATGGCAAGTATCATGAATGGCTTTGGTGTTAATACAAAACTCATTTACAGAGGTGATCAGATTTTGCGTGGTTTTGATAAAGAAATTAGAGACCATGTTGCTGAAGAAATGGCTAAAAATGGCATTTCGATTTCTTTGAATGAAGATGTCACAAAAATAAATGTGACAGCAGAAGGTTTAGAGCTCATAAATTCCGAGGGTAAAAAAGAAAATTTTGATAAAATTTTGACTGCAACTGGACGAATACCTAACTCAGATAACTTAGGCTTGGATGACTCAGGTGTTCAAATTGGTGAGAAAGGTGAAATATTAGTAGATAATTATTCTAAGAGTTCTAGGGAGTCTGTCTATGCAATTGGGGATGTTACAAACCGCAGTAATCTAACGCCGATTGCTATTAG
>CAYMIR010000134.1:0-4122 GCA_964390655.1 uncultured Marinovum sp. | reverse complement strand
TTCATTAAAAACTTTGATCCATCGTCATTTATTGAAAATGAAAAATGGTTTGCTACCCCTTCATGAAAATCGAACCGGGCTGCCCATCTAAAGGCTGCGGCAAGATCTACGCGTTCTTTCCAGTAACTAATGTTTTGTATTTTACCTTTGGCTAGCGACATAATTCTCCTATGATTAAATAAAATTATAGAGCAAAAACTATTTACAGATACTAATAGTCAACTAATACAAATAACTAGTAAAAAATTAAATTAGCTAAAATTTAGTATAATTGTGCTATCATTGATTGGGTTTGACCTTTTAGATAGTTGGTTTCTTGAATCACCTCCAATCATTAAACCTGGGGATAGGGATGAAAAAACAAAAAATAATAACCCTTACAAAAACAAAAGCAGAAATATTTTGGGACCCAACCAAAGCTGTGAAAAAGTTAATAGCCGATTACGAAAAGAGTATACTCTTTCTTAGAGAAAACTTTGATAAGTTTCTACAGAATGGATATCAGGGTGAAAGGTATAGAACCTACTACCCAGAGATTTGCATAGAGGTAAAAAGCTTTGCTCCGACTGATAGCAGGTTGAGTTTTGGGCACGTTACAGAGCCTGGTATTTATTCTGCGACCGTCACGCAACCAGAATTATTTGAGAAATATCTAATTCAGCAGATATCCTTATTAATCGAAAATCATAATGTTCCAATTACGATAGGCGTTTCAAAAACACCGATACCTTTGCATTTCGCAATGAAGGGTAAACTGGTTACCAGCCCCAACAATGATATAGAGGAATTTCCACTAAGGGATGTTTTTGATGTGCCTGATTTGTCAACAACAAATGACAGTATAGTTAATGGAACATCACCATCGTCCAAAGAAGAACCGAGTTCGTTGTGTCTCTTTACTGCTCAAAGAGTTGATTATTCTTTGGCAAGACTAGACCATTACACAGCAACTGATCCAAAGCATTTTCAAAACTTTGTTCTTTTTACAAACTATCAGTTTTATGTTGATGAGTTTGAACGTTTTGCACGGAAGGCATTAAACAATCCAGAAAGTGGCTACGAAAGCTTTGTGGGTCCAGAAAACTTTGAAATTTTCTCTTCGCAATCCGAAATTCCCAAACCAAACAAACTTCCTCAAATGCCGTCCTACCATCTAAAGAAATCAGACGGTAATGGAATAACTCTCGTTAATATTGGCGTGGGTCCAAGTAATGCCAAGACGGCAACCGATCATATAGCTGTTTTGAGACCTCAAGCCTGGCTAATGCTGGGTCACTGTGCTGGCTTGCGAAATAGCCAGCGGCTCGGCGACTTTGTTCTCGCGCACGCATATTTAAGGGAAGATAAGGTTCTTGATGAAGATTTGCCGTCATGGGTACCAGTGCCCGCATTGGCAGAGGTTCAAATAGCTCTAGAGCAAGCAGTCGCAGACATCACACAGCTAAAGGGTTATGACTTAAAGCAGATAATGCGAACTGGCACGGTAGCCACAGTAGATAACAGGAATTGGGAATTACGTGAACAGACTGGTCCTGTCCATAGGTTAAGCCAATCTCGCGCGATAGCTTTAGATATGGAAAGTGCAACGGTAGCTGCAAATGGCTACCGATTTAGAATACCGTATGGAACTCTTTTATGTGTTTCTGATAAGCCTTTGCATGGGGAGCTAAAACTTCCTGGAATGGCTTCAGAGTTTTACAAAACTCAAGTTTCGCAACATTTAAGCATAGGTGTTCGCACAATGGAAATATTACAAGAAATGCCACTAGGGCGTCTCCAAAGCCGGAAATTGAGGAGTTTTAACGAGACAGCCTTCCTTTAAATAGCAAAAAAATGACAAAAAAAGCTATTTTTATGTAGTTTTTGACCACTATCAGTTGTGTCCGGACACAATATACAGTTACAATGGAGATACGAGGTCCAAAATTTTGGGCAGTCTAAGGAGAAGTATAATGTCTAAACCAATGACAAAAACACAACTGGTTGCAGCGCTGGCTGATGAGATGGGCTCAGATAAAAAGTCTGCAGGCGCAGCTTTGGATGCAGTATGTAGCCTAATTACTCGCGAAGTTTCTGGCGGTGGTGCTGTTACGCTGCCGGGGGTTGGAAAAATCCAGTGCCGTGCGCGTCCAGAAAGAATGGTTCGCAACCCTGCTACTGGAGAGCAGTTCATGAAAGCTGCAGATAAAGTAGTCAAAATGACTATAGCTAAAGCATTAAAGGATAGCGTAAATAGCTAAGCTTAAAATCTTTGGTAAAAAGGGGTCGCTTTTAGCGGCCCCTTTGTTTTTTCATTTATATTAATAGGAAGTAATAGGGCTGAAAGATAATTTATGAATGTTCGTGCACTTTTATTGGGCTTAATTTTTGTGATCATTTGGTCATCAGCATTTACTTCTGCTCGGATAATTGTCTTATATTCTTCTCCGTTAGCGGCATTATCAATTAGATTTCTCATTTCCGGGTTAATAGGTGTTTTCATAGCCCTAGTGTTGGGACAGTCTTTTAAGCTTACAAAATCGCAGTGGCGCGCAACTTTTGTTTTTGGACTGTGTCAGAATGCTCTTTATCTCGGTTTAAATTTTATCGCTATGCAATCCATTGAAGCTTCGCTTGCGGCCATAATTGCGTCAACTATGCCGCTTATGGTGGCGTTTGCAGGCTGGTTATTTGTCTCAGAGCGCCTTTCGCTTTCTGGGGTTTTGGGTCTAGTGCTTGGGTTTTCTGGTGTAACATTAATAATGTGGGCAAGGCTAAACCAAGGCGTCGATATTTTTGGTTTGGTGCTTTGTATCATTGGAGCACTAGCGCTTACCGTAGCTACACTTACACTTAAAGATGCTAGTTCTGGGGGAAATATAATGATGATAGTTGGACTTCAAATGCTTTTCGGTTCTGCGGTATTAGCTGTATTTTGTTTGTTATTTGAGAACATTCATTTTTCTTTAAACAGTTCTTTTGTGTTGGCATTCGCGTACACTACCATTTTTCCTGGGCTAGTTGCTACAGTAGTGTGGTTTAAACTTGTCAATCATATCGGCGCAGTGAAAGCAGCAACCTATCATTTTTTAAACCCATTTTTTGGGGTCGTAATAGCATGGCTGTTTTTAAGGGAAAGCATCAGTTACATTGACGGATTGGGAGTGGTCGTCATAACGGTGGGTATATACATGGTTCAAACTTCTAAACGCAAGTCTTAGGAAGCAAATTCAATTACTCGGGAATAATTTGATTAAAGGTTTCACTTGGCCGCATAATTTTTTGCACTTTGATTGAATCCGTATGGTAATAACCCCCAAGGTCTACCTTTCTTCCTTGTTGAGCCATTAATTCTTCAACGATCTTTTCTTTGTTTTTTTCAAGAGATTTTGCTATTTTTTCGAAATAATGTGAAATTTCTAAATCTTGTTTTTGCTTAGCAAGCGCTTTTGCCCAATAAAGTGCAAAATAAAAGTGACTGGTCCGGTTGTCTTCTTCACCGACCTTCCTAGAGGGCGATTTGTTTTTATCAAGAACCTCTTGTGTAGCAGTTTCGACGGCTGCACCTAGGATTGCAGCTTTTGGATTTTCGTTAGTTTTAGCAAAAAATTTTAGGCTCTCACCTAAAGCGCAAAATTCACCTAAACTATCCCATCGTAAGTGGTTTTCTTCCACTAATTGCTGGACATGCTTGGGTGCTGACCCACCGGCTCCAGTTTCAAATAACCCACCACCACTTAATAATTTTACAACGGAAAGCATTTTTGCAGATGTGCCTAGCTCCAATATAGGAAACAAATCAGTTAAATAGTCTCTTAAAACATTACCTGTAATGGCGATACTGTCTTGGCCTAGCCTTATAGTTTCCAGTGTAAGGCGGGTAGCTTCTCGTGGTGCCATAATTGAAAATTTTTGAGTTAACTTTTGATTTTCCAAAACTGATTTTACGTATTCAATGAGTTCAAAGTCATGCGGCCTGTTTTTGTCTAGCCAAAAAATAGCTTGTGACCCGGTTTCATTTTGTCGAGTGATAGCAAGATTAATCCAGTCGATGATTGGTGCCCTTTTTGCGGTTGAAGATCTCCAAATATCACCAGAGTTAACTTTGTGTTGATGGAGTATCTCGCCATTTTCAAGAATATA
>CAYMIR010000133.1:0-4135 GCA_964390655.1 uncultured Marinovum sp. | reverse complement strand
CCTTGTGGCTCGATAACAGGTGCTCCAAAAATCCGGGCAATGGAGATAATACATGAGTTGGAAAAAAGACCTCGCGATATCTATTGTGGAACGATTGGGTGGATGGCTCCCGATGGAAGTTCTGAGTTCAATGTAGCTATCCGAACTCTATTGATGCAAAATGGAAAAGCAGTATTGAATGTTGGTGGTGGAGTTATTTTTGATAGCACTTCAAATTCTGAATACGAGGAAGCACTTTGGAAATCCCGATTTACTCAAATATCCGAGAAGACTTAGAGTTGATTGAAACCTTCCTTTGGGATCCGGAGAAGGGCGCACCTGACATTGATTTGCATTTAGAGCGAATGTGTAAGTCGGCTGCAAACTTTAAGTTTAAATTTGAAATAATTAAAATTAAGGAAAAGATACTCGAAATTAACTCGCAAAGTCGCCTTCGATGCCGATTGACTTTGCGATTTGATGGCAAAATTAATCTTACAACTGCACCTCTAAGTCCTAATTCTAAAACTTGGGTCTTGGGTCTTTCGGACTCGATTTTGAGCTCTTCCGACCCTTGGTTGCTGCACAAAAGCTCTAACCGCGTTTTATATGATGCCGAAAGGGCAAATTTGCCTGATGGAATAGATGAATTTATTTATCTCAATGAACGTAATGAAGTATGCGAAGGAACGATAACAAATATATTTGTCAAAATAGCTGGCCATTGGTTAACCCCACCACTCAAAAGTGGATGTTTGCCTGGGGTCCTAAGAAGAAAAAAAATTGAAGATGCCAGCTGCAAAGTCAAAATTGTAACTTTATCTGACCTTCAAGGTGCCGAAAAAATAACAGTTGGAAATGCCCTCCGCGGTGAAATTGAGGCTGTTTTGAGGCACTAGACTTGACATCTGACTAACAAAGAGTTGTATCGCGATTACAAAACTCGCTTTGGAATATTAATTATGCATTCTTATCGAAGTCACACATGTGCTGATTTAAATAAAACAAACGTTGGAAGTGACGTTCGACTATCTGGTTGGGTTCATAGAATACGAGACCACGGAGGAGTACTGTTTGTAGACTTAAGAGACCATTACGGTATTACCCAAGTCTTATGCGATCCAGACAGCCCGGTTTTCTCAGAAATGGAGAAAGTTCGGTCAGAGTGGTGTATAAGAATTGATGGGAATGTTAAGGCTAGAGACGAGAGTTTAGTCAATACAAAAATCCCAACTGGGGAAATCGAAGTATTTGTACGTGACTTGGAGGTTCTGGGAGCCTCTGAAGAGCTACCCCTAATTGTTTTTGGTGATCAAGAATATCCGGAAGAGACACGCTTAAAGTATAGGTATTTGGACTTACGACGAGAAATTATGCAGAAAAATATGACATTAAGATCTGATGTCGTTGCATCTATTCGGAAAAGAATGTGGGACTTAAATTTCAGAGAATATCAAACACCGATCATAACGGCTTCAAGCCCAGAAGGCGCGAGAGATTTTTTAGTACCGTCTAGGCTGCATCCTGGTAAGTTTTATGCACTTCCCCAAGCTCCGCAGCAGTTTAAGCAGCTGATAATGGTTTCTGGGTTTGATAAATATTTTCAAATTGCTCCCTGTTTTAGAGATGAAGATCCGCGTGCAGATCGCTCTCCAACGGATTTTTATCAGCTTGATGTGGAAATGAGTTTTGTTACCCAGCAAGATATATTTGATACAATCTCTCCCGTTATAGCTGGGGTTTTTGAAGAATTTGGTTCCAATCGTAAAGTAGATAATCCTGCCGAGTGGCCTCAAATTAGCTATGAAGATTCCGCGAAGTGGTATGGAACTGATAAGCCTGACCTGAGAAATCCCATAAAAATGCAAGATGTCTCTGAACATTTTAGAGGTTCTGGTTTTGCAATATTTGCTAATTTATTAGAGCAAGACGGTACAGAAATTAGAGCCATTCCTGCTCCTACCGGCGGTAGTAGAAAGTTTTGCGATAGAATGAACGCCTTTGCTCAAAAAGAAGGTCTTCCCGGAATGGGTTATATATTCTGGCGGGACAATGGTGATGGGATGGAAGCTGCGGGACCGCTCGCAAAAAATATTGGTCCTGAAAGAACAGAAGCGCTGCGTGGCCAGCTAGGCCTTGGGACAGGGGATGCCGCTTTCTTTTTGGGCGGTAAGCCTAAAAATTTCGAAAAAGTTGCAGGCAAGGCCAGAGATGTAATTGGTGATGAGCTCAATCTTACAGATCATGATCGCTTTGCCTTTGCATGGATTGTTGATTTTCCAATTTATGAAAAAGACGAAGAGACCGACAGAGTAGATTTTGAGCATAATCCGTTTTCAATGCCTCAAGGTGGGATGGAGGCCTTAGAGGGTGATCCTTTGCAGGTAAAAGGTTTTCAATATGACTTGGCATGTAATGGTTATGAATTAGTATCCGGAGCTATCAGAAATCATCGGCCTGAGATTATGTTTAAAGCATTTGAGATTGCTGGCTATGATGAAACTGAAGTTAAAAATAGATTTGGTGGAATGGTAAATGCTTTCCAGTATGGGGCGCCACCCCATGGAGGTTGTGCTGCAGGAATTGATAGGATTGTCATGCTACTAGCAGATCAGCAAAATATTAGAGAAGTTATTATGTTTCCAATGAACCAGAGAGCTGAGGATTTAATGATGGAAGCTCCCAGCGAGCCATTGCCGGATCAATTAATGGAATTGAACTTGCGGGTAATTCAGCAAGAATAATTGGAGTTTAAAATGATTGGTAGATTAAATCACGTCGCTATAGCTGTTCCTGATTTAATGGAAGCCGCTGCTCAATATAAACAAATGTTAGGTGCATCTGTGGGGGAACCTCAAGATGAACCAGATCATGGTGTGACGGTTATATTTATTGAACTTCCAAATACTAAAATTGAGTTATTACACCCGCTTGGTAAAAACAGTCCCATCGATGCCTTCTTGGAGAAAAACCCTTCTGGTGGGATACATCACGTGTGCTACGAAGTTCAGGATATTATTAAAGCAAGAGATCATTTAAGCTCTGAGGGGGCGCGAATTTTGGGTTCTGGTGCACCAAAAATTGGCGCTCATGGTAAGCCTGTTTTGTTTTTGCACCCTAAAGATTTTACTGGAACACTCATAGAATTAGAGCAGGTTTAATATTATATGGGCATTACCTCTGCATTAGTTCTTTTTTTTGTTATCTGGTTTTTAGTTTTCTTGGTTGTCATTCCTATCAGACTTGAAACGCAAGGTGATGTTGGAGAAGTTGAACCTGGGACTCATGCTGGAGCACCTGCGAACCACAAGTTAAAAAAGAAAGCTTGGATAACAACTGGTATATCTGCAGTTATTTGGATAATTATTGCTTCCATTATTTTATCAGGAAATCTTACAATTCACGATATAGATTTTTTTAATCGTATGAGTTCACATTAATTTATTTATGGAGAATTTCAAAATGCAATTTAAAGGTAAAACCGTCATTGTAACTGGAGGAAGCAGAGGCATTGGATTGGCGATCGCAAAAAAGCTTGCTCAAAATGGTGCGAATATAGTGATTGCTGCTAAGACTGTAAGCCCACACCAAAAACTTCCTGGGACCATATATACTGCGGCCCAAGAAATAGAGAGCTTAGGAGCAAAGTGCCTTCCAATTCAGTGCGATATCCGATTTGAGGAGCAAGTTTCTAAAGCAGTAGATTTATCGGTCAAAGAATTTGGAGGGATAGATATATGCATAAACAATGCGAGTGCGATCTCTCCAATTTCAACAGAAGCGCTAGATATGAAAAGATATGATCTCATGCAGGATATAAATACCCGCGGCACATTTTTAATGACGAAAACCTGTTTACCTCATTTAAAGAAAAGTGATCATGCTCATATATTAACATTATCACCACCTTTAGATCTTAATGATAAATGGTTTGCTCCAACGGTAGCATACACTATTTCAAAAATGGGAATGAGTATGCTTACTCTTGGCCATGCAAAAGAGCTTGAAAAATTTTCGATTGGTGTGAATTCTCTATGGCCTCTCACCGCTATAGATACTGCAGCGGTTAGAAACATATTAGGTGGAGAAAGTATGGCAAACAAAAGCCGTAGCCCGGAAATTGTAGCCGATGCTGCTTTTGCGATATTGTCAAAGG
>CAYMIR010000132.1:0-4139 GCA_964390655.1 uncultured Marinovum sp. | reverse complement strand
ATTCAGTGATAAAGAACGTTCACAGTGTTCTCCCGCATATGATTAAACAAGGCGGTGGTGACATTATTGTTACCTCCTCGCTTGCTGGGCGGTCTGCAATTAAGCATGAACCCGTCTACTCAGCGTCAAAATTTGCTATAACTTGTTTTACGCAGACGACGCGTAGGCAGGTAAACAAGCATGGCATCCGCGTGTCTCAGGTTTCGCCCGGCCCAGTGATTTCTGCCCTATTAGATGACTGGCCAGTCGAAAAACTGGAGGCCGCAAAACAAGCTGGTGCCTTAATCGATCCGTCTGAGGTCGCTGATGCCGTACTTTTTATCCTAAGCCGTCCCCGCAACGTAACGATCCATGATATTGTGGTTTTACCTACCAATATTGACGCCTAAGATATTAAATATGAATATCTAAATTCTGTATAGTCAGAAGATCTAACTTAAACGGAGAACTTTGTAAAAATGCGCCTTAATAAAGTAAATTTGAGACGCTTTTCGAATGCTGTCCGTACACCTACCTATGATCAAAATACCCTCACCCCAGGTATCTTACATTTGAGTGTTGGCAACTTCCATCGTGGTCATATGGCGGTGTACCTCGATGAGCTTTTTGAACAAGGGGAGGATCTGGACTGGGGCGTAGTTGGCGCCGGCCTCCGCCCAAGTGCAGTAGACATGCGAGAAACTCTGAAAGCACAAGACTATCTGACAACAGTAGTTGAACTCGAGCCCAAAGCTATGTCAGCGCAGATTATCTCCAGTATGATTGATTTTCTGCCAAGTGATCCAAATTTAATATGCGATGCCCTTTCTGATGGGAAAATACGGATAGTTTCACTGACGATCACGGAGAGCGGCTATTACATTGACGCGGCAACTGGTGAATTTGAGGCGGACCACCCAGAAATGATCAGTGATGCAAAATCACCCGATACACCAGCTTCGCTCTTTGGAGTTATAGTTAAAGCGCTAAAGGCACGTCGAGATGCAGGCATCGAACCCTTCACTGTCCTGTCCTGTGACAATCTACCTGGAAACGGTAGTCTTACCCGTCAGACCGTCGTTGGTCTTGCGGGGCTTAGCGACCCAGAATTGGCTGATTGGATTGCAGCAAGCGTCTCTTTTCCTAACAGTATGGTCGATCGGATCGTTCCGGCTACGACAGATAGGGAACGTCGGCTCGTAGAAGATCACTTTGGTATAATCGATGAGCTGCCTGTCGTATGTGAGCCTTTTCGCCAATGGGTGGTTGAGGACCACTTTCCATCTGGACGTCCACATTTGGAAAAGGTGGGGGTTGAATTTGTCACTGATGTAACTGGATATGAATTGATGAAACTTCGTATTCTTAACGCTGCCCATGCCTCCATGTGTTATCCAGCACTTCTATTAGGGCATCATTTTGTCCACGATGCGATGGCAGATCCAGATATTTTTCAGTGGATAAAAACCCTTCTTATCAATGAGGCTATACCTACTCTTAAGCCTTTACCAAGTGTTGACTATCACCAATATCTAGATCAGGTGTTAGAGCGATTTTCTAATACAGAAATAGGTGATACGATGTCGCGGATCGCGGAAGAGGGGTCTGAGCGTCAGCCAAAATTTATTTTACCGGCGGTAATAGACGCTTTGGATACTGGAAAACCCGTTGACGGGTTTGCATTGGAGATTGCTCTATGGTGCCGCTACTGTCTTGCTGAAGATGAACAGGGCCAATTGATCACTGTCAAAGATTTAAAGGCTGATGAACTTTTTCAATTTTCTGAAGCGTCAAAAACGCGATCTGATGCGTTTCTTGATAATATAGATGTCTTTGGTTCACTTGGGAAAAATGCTCTATTTTCTGAACCATTTTGCTATTGGTTAAGATATATTCATCGGCTGGGTGTCCGAGCTGCCATTAGAAAATACGTGGCTAAAGAGAAGTAGATGGATTATCGTATTGCTTAGCATTTCTGATAATTTCTCAATACTTCTACAATCAAAAGTTATACGATTTTTGAAACCCCACTAAAAGCATGGCTATTTTGCGATTTGATGCATTTGATCTAGTGGATGTGAACCAATTAAGTACTTGCCTAAGGCAAGGTATCAGCTCACCCCTGCCTTAGAAAGGTAGATTGAAAATTAAATTTCTCATCTTAAAAATTTACCAAAAATCCCTCTGGACAGCAGAGGCTTGACGCCCTAGTACTGTTCCACCCAAAGCTTCTTGCTTTTCCGTGCCCGGGTAGCTCAGGGGTAGAGCAGTGGACTGAAAATCCTCGTGTCGGTGGTTCAAATCCGCCCCCGGGCACCACGGAAACCCAAAAATCGATCATCAATTTAGCGGTTATACCTATTTTTAATATCATTCTCTAACTAGATAAACGGTGTAATTTACAGTGTGTTTCACTGGTGTGTAACTTTGGAGGCATTACTTCGCCCAAATGAACGCACTGATCTACCAGTTTTCTGGCCAAGGACTCCGTTATTGAGGTAAGTAAAGCTTGTGCCCTAGCTCAGTTGCACAAAGCTTCCTAACGTCAATCTGTGTGAAATCAGTCTCCATCGCTCCAAGTTTTGTTGCCACTAAAGCACCAGCTGCATTGGAAAAAGCTGCCATTGACTTTAATTCATCCGAACTCAAGTCATTAATTTTTTTTTCAGAGGTGCTAAGAAGTAATGCTACGGCGGCAAGAAATGCATCCCCAGCACCAGTCGCGTCAACTGTTTCTACCTTAAAAGAAGGATGACTTGCACTAGCGTTAGCAGTTACAAAAGTTGAGCCATTAGAACCGTCGCTTACGCAAATTAGGGTGGCGCCGGTCTCTATAAAAGACTCAGTTGCCTTGTAAGGGTCACGATGGCCAAACAGAAATTCACATTCATCCAAATTAAATTTTACAACTGAGGATAATTTAATGGTATCCCAAATTAAATTTCGTGCAGTCTGAAGATCAGGCCATACATTTGGTCGCAAGTTGACATCAAAGATAACTTCACAACCCGACTGTATAGCTCGCTTGGCTCCATCAAGAACCGCCTGCGCACTTCTATAGGCCAGCGTAACAGATCCAAATACAAGTATTTTTGTTTTTTTCAAAACTGCGTCGGGTATATCATCTGCGATGAGATTTTCATTGGCGCCTGGAATGAGAAGAAAGTCCGGTTTTTCAGGTGAAGGTAGAGCGACGCAAGAAAGCATCGTTGCTCGGTTTAAGTCACGTATAATGAGACTTGTATCAACTCCCCAACTCGCCATACAGTCAACGATTCCATCACCAAAACCGTCTTTGCCGACACGACCAATGAAGCCAACGTCTGCACCAAGTTTAGCAGCACTTACGGCTACATTTGCTGGTGCCCCTCCAAATCTTGGCGTAAAACTTTTTGATTTTGCCAGCGACTGGCCTGGATCTGCAAACAGATCAATGAGGGCTTCGCCTATTACCAAAATAGCAGGCAATTTAAAGTGCCTCCTGTTGTTTTTCATTAAAATATTTGTCGATGCGAGCTTGCTTAAGGTCCTCTTCCCGTAAGTTAAGTTGTTTTCCAATTAATTTTTCTACTTGGGTAATAAGTGCAAAAGCATCAATGCCATAATGACTCATTAGAAATTTCGTACTGGCACCTTGTAGATATGTATCATCAAGAGCTATTTTTATAAGTCGTGTTTCCAATCCATATTCAGCAATAATTTCCGCAACGCATGCACCTAGGCCACCATTAATGGAATGATTTTCCATCGATATTGTACCAAACCTAGCGCCTTTAATGGCTGAGATTACTTGCGGGTCACTAAAAGGCTTCAATGTTGTTACGTGGAGGTGCTGAATTGATACTCCACAACTACGCAATATCTCAACGGCTCGCATAGCTTCTTCTGTACAGCTCCCGCTTGAAAAAAGTGCAATATCTTCACCTTCTGATATTACTCTAGCCTTATTCAATTTAATTTTATCTTCTGCCGGAAAAAGTCTTGGCAGTGCACCGCGAACCATGCGAATGTAAACTGGTCCATTTATTGAGTTTGCCAGTTGAATTACACTTTCGACATCCGTGGCATCGCCCGTTTCCAAGATGGTAAAATTTGGAAGACTTCTAATAACCGCTATATCATTTATAGCTTGATGACTTGCGCCGCCAGGTGTTGTTACA
>CAYMIR010000131.1:0-4252 GCA_964390655.1 uncultured Marinovum sp. | reverse complement strand
TCAGATACTTCTGTAGAATGATCAGGAGCTGCCTCGCCACTGATTGCTTCTTGCCCCGATTGAAAATGTTCCATTATGGCGCCAAGCAAAGCAGGTTTCGCGTGATCCCACTCTACTTCATCTTCCTTTGTTACTGTAACAAAATCGCGACCCAAAAAAACACCTGTCACGCCATTTACACCGAATAGCCTCTGAGCAAGTGGAGAGGAGTTTGCATGATCAGCAGAAGGAAAATCAGCGGTGCCTTCCTCTAATACCGTCTGACCAGGCAAGAATTTTAGAGTAGCTGGATTTGGTGTGGATTCTGTTTGTATGAACATTGCGCGATCCTTGTTTATCAATCCCAATATGTGAATTAAGTTCTAAAATGTCAAGAGTTTAGAACCATTCTAAATTCAATGATACTACTATTAATTTTATGCATAATCCGACTTGTTAAGTTATTGCCTCAAGCTGTTCTTTTGATAAGTTACCGGGCACAATCGTAACTGGTATTGGGAGTGATCCTGAACTTTTGGATAACTGTGAAACTAGCGGGCCTGGACCACTATTTTCAGTTCCGGCGCCTAGAACAAGAATACCAACTTCCGGGTCATCTTTGACATAGTTTAATATTTCCTTCATCGGTTCACCTTCACGGATTATTAATTCTGGGTTAATTTTGTTACTATCGCGCATCCACTTAGCGAAAACATCAAAATGGGCCTCGATCCTTTCACGAGCTTCCTCCCTCATTAGGTCACCTACTCCAATCCAATGATTGAATTCATCCGGGGGGATTACTGAGAGTATAGCCACTCCACCACCAGTTTTCATTGCTCTCATGGCTGCAAAGCGCATTGCACATAAACATTCGCGACTGTCGTCAAGGACAACTAAAAATTTGCGCATTTCAATTCCAACTTTTCTAAACCATACCTATTATATCATAAGTTTTTTGTAAAATTGGTTCGGCTATTGATTTAGCTTTACTTGCACCATCATTTAGTACTTTGTCTAAATGAGGTATATCCTCCATTATCAGGCTCATTTCACTTGAAATCGGGGAAAGTACCTCAACAGCCCTTTCTACCAACATAGGTTTAAAATCTGAAAATTGCTTACCGCCAATTTCGCTTAACACGCCTTCAACGGTATCATCCCCCAGTGCTGCGTATATTGATACTAAATTTTGTGCCTCCGCTCTGCCTTCTAGACCTTTTGGTTCGGACGGAAGACCATATTGATCTGTTTTTGCTTTTCTAATTTTATTTGCAATCATATCTGAATTGTCTGTCATATTTATCCGGCTTAAATCTGAAGGGTCAGATTTAGACATTTTTTTTGTGCCGTCACGCAGACTCATTACTCGAGCCGCTGGTCCTCCAATAACAGGTTCAGTTACTGGGAAAAAATCAATTCCATAGTCGTGATTGAATTTTATGGCTATATCTCTGGTGAGTTCTAGATGCTGTTTTTGGTCATCTCCCACTGGAACATGAGTAGCATGATAAGCTAAAATATCGGCTGCCATCAGCGCGGGGTAACCAAATAGACCAAGAGACGCATTTTGCGCATTCTTACCAGCTTTATCTTTAAACTGTGTCATTCGTTGCATCCAGCCCATGCGAGCCACACAGTTAAAAACCCATCCTAACTGGGCGTGTTCAGGCACTGCAGATTGATTGAACAAAATAGATTTATTTGGGTCTAGGCCTGACGCAATAAAAGATGCGGCTAATTCCCTTGTATTTTGCCTAAGTATATTTGGATTTTGCCACACCGTAATCGCATGGAGGTCAACTACGCAATAAATTGTTTCGTAATTATCATCCTGCATTTCAACAAATCTTTTAATTGCCCCCAAGTAGTTTCCGAGGGTCAATCCACCTGAAGGCTGTACTCCAGAAAAAACGCGCTTTTTGAATTTACCGATTGATTCAGATTGCACAGCTTCATTCATTACTACTCTCCATCTGGATTTTCCGTCTCAAATCGCTTACCTGTGTCACTAATTTTGGTCAAGCCAAGGAAGTTAATTTGACAGAGTATAATAGACACCCGTTGGTAAATCCAATTCCCACTGTTGTCCTAGCCATTTTTTTGGGCATAATTTTTGTTGAAGCCTTCCTTTTCTTTGGCTTTGATGATCCGATGGCGAACTCTGGGGCAGCTGCTGAAAGGATGTTGTTGACACAAAAATATGGTGTTTCTCCCAAGCTTGCAAATTGGATGTTTGAAACAGGTAATTTCTCAACTCAATCGTTATTAAGATTTATAGTCTATCCATTTGTTAACTTATCAAGCCTCTCGGTAGTTTTTGCCGGCGTTTTATTATTGGCTTTGGGAAAAATGGTTGGAGAAGTGTTCTCAGCATTTTCTGTAATTTTGATTTGGTTTCTGAGTACAACTCTCGCAGCTTTTTTTTACTCCATATCGGCAACTAACGGCCAAATATTGGTAGGATCCTATCCAGGAGTTTATGGGTTTGTGGGAGCGTATACATTTGTTTCTTGGATTACATTGCGACTAGCTAAAAACAAGAATCAATCTCAGGCGTTTACATTGATTGTGGCTTTAATGAGTGTTCAGCTACTTTTCAGCTTCTTATTTGGAGCCGGACAATTCTGGATCGCCGATTTTGCCGGTTTCGTAATAGGTTTTATTATCTCATTTTTCCTAAGTCCTGGTGGGATAAAAGGAGTACTTTCGATTTTAAGAAGTTAATTTCGCTTAATTGTTTGTCGTATTTCTTTGATACTAAATGCACCTAAAAAATTTGCAAAAAATGTGTAGATGGCTGCTCCTGCTAAAATTAAAAAACAAGCAAAAGAAATTTTTTCAATGAGAGAGAAAACTTCATTTTTAACTACGTAATTTGCAGTCCATAAAAATAATCCCATAACAAAAGATGAAATAGTAATTCGAATAAATTTGGATTTTGAATACTTGGAGAGTTGGCCGCTAGCTCCAATTTTTTTGGTTCCTGAAAAAAGTAGTAATATCATTGCCCAGGCAGAAACGGTGGTTGCAACTGGTGCAGCAATCCACCCGTAAAAGGGCATTAAGCCAAATGCAATTAATGAATTTACAATCATTGAAAAAACAGCAAATCGAAAAGGTGTTTTGGTATCTCCTCGAGCGAAGTAGATTGGTTGATAAACTTTTTGTAAGACAAATGCTGGTAGCCCTAGAGCATAAATGGACGTTGCTAGCGCCATAGCCGCCGCATCGTTAGAAGTTGTTTGGCCATGCTGAAAAAGAGCTGATATCAAAGGAAGAGGAATAATAAATAAAGCCACAGTGGCTGGTATGGTTAGCGCCATACTTGTTATAAAGGCATTATTAAAAGCCGAGCGAGCTCCGCTCTCATCGTTATTTACAATACGGCGTGATAACTCTGGAAGCAATACTATCCCGATTGCAATTCCTACTACACCCAAAGGTAACTGATACAATCGATCGGCACCGTAGAGCCAGCTAATTGCTCCCTTTTCTTGACTTGAAACAAATTGCCCAACAAGCAAATTAATTTGCAGAACACCATTTGCAAGAGCGCTTGGGATTGCCACACGAACTAAAGTTCTCATATCTTTTGAAAATCTTGGTCTGCTTGGACGAATGATTAAGCCGGCCTTTTTTGCGGCTGACCATAAGAGTATTAATTGCAAGATACCTGCAAATGGTACTGAATATATCAGAATTGTCATTATTGGCCATTCAAATAAGAATGAAATACACAATCCGAAAATGATTGTGATGTTAAGCAGAACTGGAGCAGCCGCGGCAGCGGCGAAGTAGCCTAGCGCATTCAGTACTCCCGACAATAAAGCTGCGAGTGATATCAGCAAAATATAAGGAAACATTACTCTGCCAAAGGCAACGGTGATTTCGAAGCGTTCGTCACCTACAAACCCGTTAGCAATAGCCCATATCACTGCTGGCATAAAAATAATTGCAAAGGTTGTAAGAATTAATAAAATAAAAGCTAGACTGCCCATAGCTTCATTTGCGAAAGCCGTAGCATTTTCTTTTCTTTCGTATTTTTTTGAAATTAAAGGGACGAAGGCTGAATTAAAAGCACCTTCAGCAAAAAACCTTCTGAACATATTTGGTAATCTGAATGCTGCAAAAAAAGCGTCTAAAAGTGGACCAGCCCCTATTAAAGAAAATAATAGTATTTCTCGAACCATGCCCAAGATGCGACTTGCTAAAGTCCAGAAGCCAACTGTCAAAAAGCCAGATATAAGGCGAATTGGTTTCAAGATTGTGC
>CAYMIR010000130.1:0-4255 GCA_964390655.1 uncultured Marinovum sp. | reverse complement strand
TATGAGCACATAGTCCGTCAGGAGCCCATATATCTTTTGGGCCAAAATATTGAGAGGGCCCGTCCCAAATTTACGGGTCAGCAAGCCATCACCAAAAGTAGTAGGATCCAGTAAAAGCATCGGCTCAAATTTCATAACCAATACAAGAACGGCTAGAATAGCCGAAGCCATGCCAAGCGGCATTCCAATCGCTAGCAACAACATTAGCCCCAACAGTAGGACTAGCGAAATAGTTCCAATGTCCATTACTTATCTCCTACCGACTCTTTGAGTCTTTCAATTTCATCTTGGTCAATGTCGTCTGCTGCAGTATGAATCACAGGCTCTTTATTCCAATCATTGATTAAATTTAGTAATGACTGGATAGCAACTAAACAAACAACCAATAATACGAGCGGTTTTAAAGTTGCAGGAATTGGCGGATCAAATACTGTTCCAAAAGTTTCCCAACGCAGCAATTTAGCTTTTGCCTCTCCGTAGCCGCCGTAAACAAGAAAAAAAGCAAATAGTAAGATTAAAAATGTCGAAATAGTATCGCATGTTCGTTGCAAATTACGGGGCAACATGTCGTAAAGCAGAAAAATGCGAATATGACTTCGTTGTTGCATAGCATAAAAACCAGCTAGTATGAAAACAAACCCTGCCATCCATAAAGATAATTCATTAGCCCATAAAGTTGGACGTTCAAAGACATACCGTAAGATGACTTCATACATCATAACACCCACTACTAATGCAATCAGTAACATCGTAACTCTACCAATAAACATGGCGACTTGATCCAATGGTGTATAGTCTTCCATCTCCATTTGAGCTCTCTTTACAGAAAGCACACCAAGAATTAGGAAAATCGGCAATCCAATTAATGCTGCATAATCTAAAAAGTTTATTTGACGATATCTAGCTGCAAGAGCGTCTGTGAAGCCCCCGAAGGCCATAATGTAAGAAGCTCCATGCCAGATTATCCAGCCGGCGCAACCAATAAATAGCAGCGGGAACACCCACTGAGTGAAAGCACTATCTGACGTCTTCATTTTTAAACCTTTTGAATAAAAAGTAGACAAGCCCAAAGTTATGGGCTTGTCATTGAATTGCTTAAATTATTTAACCAGACCAAGCTGAGTTAAATATGCAATATGGCTTGCAACCAAAGCTTTCGCTTCTGGAGTAGTTGCAAATTCTGGCCAAGTAGCTTGCGCAGCGTCACGGAACTTTTGCAAGTCTTCTTCAGACCACTGCCATAGAGTAACACCTTCGGATTTTAATTTTGCAGCTGCTTCAGCGTTCTTAGTTTCAAATGTCAAAGCTGTACGGAGTGCAAGTGCCTCCATTGCGACTGACATAATCGTTCTATGTGACTCAGGCATCGCATCCCACACCGCCTTGTTACAAGCTAGGTGGTCTGATGGCATAGAATGAAAACCTGGAAAGTTAGCATGCTTAACAAGGTCGTAAAGTCCGAGACCAACGTTGTTTGCTAGGCCTGAGGCATCCGCACCATCAATAATACCAGTTTCAAGAGCAGTAAAGATCTCTGTGAAGTCCATCACGATAGGCTTGGCGCCTAACTTTTCAAAAATTTTAGTTTCCATACCGGGTGGTGATCGGAATTTAAAATCTTTTAGAGCTTCTGGGCCAGGCAAAGGTCTAGAAGAGGCCAAACTTTCCTGCCCGTAAACCCACCAACCTATAAGCTGCATATCATATTTATTGTACAAGGCTTGCGCATCTTCAAGTCCGCCGCTGTATAGCCAGCTAAGCTGCTGGTACGGTGTTGCGTAACCGCCCATGATGTCACCAACGAATTGGAAAGCCGGGTTTTTACCAGTTTGGTACCCACCACCTGTCATGTCACAGTCTAAAATCCCTGTTGCAGCTGCATCAAATGTTTCAACTGATTTAACAACAGATGAAGAATAGAACATCTCTACCGAGATTTCACCGTTAGACATACTTTCGATATCAGCCACGTATTGAGCCGCTAATTTACCTGAAACAGTTTCAGGCGCGTAGTGCGTTTGTATACGTAGATTTGTTGCATGGCCATCAGCGAAAGCCGACGTTGCCATAAGTGCTGCTGCACCAACAGCCGAAGCTACAGTTTTACTAAAACTCATAAGAGTCCTCCCTTTAATTTTTCGGTCCTTACAATTTAAATGACCTTCCGATAAAACTACCGTTATAAAATTATCTGGCAAGGGAAAAATAAATTAAGTGTAAAAAATTTAACGATTGCGCACAAACTTTCTTGGAGATTAAAAATTTTATAACAAAAGTCGAAAAACTGAGACTTTAGATACAATCAGCTCAATTTTTAATCACATTACTTTGTAAATCATCTTCAATATAAATTTGGATAATTTCTTCAAAAGAACTCTCTGCAATGAAACCGAGTTCTAATGCTATTTTTGTGTCAAAATTCTGAGGCCACCCCTTTACAATTTCTATAATTTTTTCGTCGGGCTTTGACACAATTAACTTTGCCGCTTCATTTCCTGCAATTGACCGGAGAGCCTCAATTTGTTCTTCTACGGTACAGCTCAAACCAGGCATATTTAATGCACCATTGAATGTTAAAGCATTCCGATCCAAGCTTTCCGCATGCCTAAGAAATCCAACGGCCGATCGTGGAGACGCATGCCAGTGCCGAACATCTGTCGATACCGGCAAATTAGCTTTCAGCCCATTTAAAGGCTCTCGAATTATCCCCGAGAAGAATGAGGATGCCGCTAGATTAGGCTTGCCAGGTCGAACACATATAGTCGGAAGGCGAATTGCCAAACCTTCACAAAAGCCTTTCCGTATATAGTCGTTTAGCATCAATTCACAGCAAACTTTTTGTGCGCCATAAGACGTACGTGGAGCAGTCAAAAATTCATCAGATATCTTATTTGGAAATGGTGAACCAAACACCGCTATAGAAGAAGTAAATATAATCTTAGGTTTATAATGCCCTTCCGACTTCAGATATTGATCTCTTATTTGAGTTAAAAAAGACCAGAATGCGTGTATGTTTACATCCCAACCTTTCGAAAAATTTATTTCTGCCTCCCCCGAAACAATAGAAGCGAGATAAAAAATTGTGTCAGGAAGTTCACTCAGTGTTTTTTCTACAATACTGGCATCACTCACCGACCCCAGAATCTTTTTGGCATTTAAATCACTATTTTCAGGAAAGGCCATATCGAGGAGCGAAACAGTTTCGCTTTCTGTATAAGATGAAGCAAGCTTTTGACCTATCATTCCGCCGCCACCAATTATCAATACAGAAGTCATATTGCTCTCCCATTAATATTTAGCAATTCGAGGAATAAAGCTGAGTGATCTAATTCTGATCCTCCTAAAGATTCCACCAACCTACTGTATCTATCGTGGGCAGATTGAGAAAAAGGCAGGTTAATTTTCAAAGCTTTTGCCTCTAATAAAATATTTTGCAGATCTTTGAGGTGCAAACGACTTGGCCCCCCTGGAATAAAATTTCTTTCACTCATCCGCTTTCCGTGTTGCTGCAAAATTGTGCTGTCTGCAAACCCACCAAGCAAAGCATCTCGTACGGCTGCAGCATCGGCGCCCCCCTCCTCAAGCAATAAAGTAGCCTCTGCTACAGCTCCTATTGTAATCGCAACAATAGCTTGATTTGCCAACTTAGCTAATTGGCCAGAACCCGTTGGTCCAACAAAAACTGCCCGACCAAGCGGTTTGAACACATCTTCAATTTTTTCGAATACTGAGCTATCGCCCCCAACCATAATTGCGAGCGAACCATTTTCTGCACCCTTGGTACCACCTGATACCGGAGCGTCGAGATACTCTACGTTTAAATTATTTAGGTTTCTCGAATGAGCCTTAGATTCATCTGGCTTAATTGAACCCATTTCTATCCAAATACATTTTGGAGATAAATTTTCTCGTAATTTTCCATCAGTTTGAATTTCCTGACTGGCATCACCATCAGAAAGCATTGAAATAATCACATCAGCATTTTGAACTGCTTCAGAAGGCGAATTTTTCACTTCAACTTTAAAATCCTTTAGGAAGGACGCCTTTGAAAGTGTTCTATTCCATGCTGAGACTTTAAATCCAGCAACTGCTAAATTTTTAGCCATCGGGCCACCCATCAAACCAGTGCCTAAAAATGCAATTTTCATCTAAATCCCAACTCTGTGCCTTTCGATTAGAAAATAGCCTAAAGTTAAAAATATATTTTTCAACCGCATCAATTTTTAAATTTTTTACGGATTAGAAGAAATATTTT
>CAYMIR010000129.1:0-4258 GCA_964390655.1 uncultured Marinovum sp. | reverse complement strand
GGGGGGGATACTGCTCGCTCGCGCGCCGGATCTAAAAACTGATGAAAGTGGGGCCTGTATGAAACCTGACTTAAGGAGATGGATCTTTTCGTCCATTAATTTTCCCATCTTCATCACTGATATGAATTTACACAAGAAAAAGGTAAAATCAAGAAAAAAATGGGAATTTATGGGAATTTATGGAAGAGCTGTATTCTTTTTGAAAGTTATCACGAAATATTTATTATAAAAACACCATATATAGATTATTTTATATAGAAATTTCTATATGTAGAATATTTTAAGATTTTATAATAATTTAAAAAAAATATACAAACCTGACTAAAAATCTTTATTTTTACAGAAATTAAGTCAAAATTTAAAATTTTTTAATCTAAACATAAATTTTCCCGTAAAATCCCAATTTGGTTTTAAAATAAAACTAAATTAAGCCGCTCGCAATAAAACCATCAGCAATTTTTCCATAGGCAATAGCCGCTGAACCACCCAAAAGTGCCGCCGGTTTTCCATTGTCGCCTGCCAAACGAGTATCAAGATCTATAGGAAGTGCTCCAAGCAACGGCACCTGTAATTCCTTTGCATGAATTAAAACGCCACCATTTCCAAAGATCGGAGTCTCATGGTTACAATTTGGGCAAACAAAATTTGACATATTTTCTATCATACCCAAAATAGGGGTCTTAAGTGTTTTAAACATATCAATGGCTTTCCTCGCATCTAAAAGTGCAACATCCTGCGGTGTTGAAACTATGATTGCGCCAGATAATTCCGCCCTTTGACATAAAGTTAATTGAACATCACCAGTACCCGGGGGTAGGTCAACTATTAAAGCATCCAATTTTCCCCACTCCACTTGAGAAAGCATTTGCTGTAGGGCTCCCATCAGCATAGGCCCCCTCCACACAACGGCCTTACTAGGGTCCACCATCAAACCAATTGACATCATAGTTACACCGTGAGCCTGAAGAGGAATAATACTTTTGCCATCGGGACTGCTAGGGCGTTGTGAAACCCCCATCATCCGAGGCTGTGATGGTCCATAAATATCTGCATCAAGCAAACCAATCTTTTTACCTTTATTTGCAAGCGCCACAGCTAAATTCGAAGAAACAGTTGATTTTCCCACTCCGCCTTTTCCAGAAGCAATAGCAATAATTTTTGAAACACTTTGTGGTTTCATTGTAGTTTCTTGACGCTTAGGGTGCCCACCAATTTTCAATTTTGGAGGCTCTTTAGAATGAGATGTTACAACTATACTCACCTCATCCAAGCCTTCAATTTGCAATAATTTGGTTCGTATCGCTGATCTTCGAGATTCTAAGTCCTGCGCAATATCTGATGAAGGAGCTTCGAGAACAAAAGATACTTTTGCTCCATCCACATGGAGCGCCCTTACAATATCAAGAGATACGAGATTACCCCCCGCTCCTAATTCAAAACTTTCTAGAAGAGATAATATTTTTTCGCGCATATAGTTCCGCTCTTACTTAAATTAACTTTAGTTGAAATACATATACTTAACGATATCATCTTTAAATCTGACTTGCTTGGAGCCCTCAGTCCTTTAAGCTTTCAGGTAACGTCATACATTAATTTTTCCAGTTTATTTTGATTTAAAATTTATTTATTTTAGTAATCGTCAAATATCCTCCGCCAAAACAATAAACTTTGATACCACTTTTTTGTTTCCTGCCTTTTCAAACTCAATTTTAAGCTTATCACCCTCAATTTCTTGAATTTTTCCATATCCGAACTTTTGGTGAAAGACCCTGTCACCAATTACGAAAACTGAGTTTGCCGTCGCATCAATCGTAAGATTCCTGTTATCTTTTGGCTGCTCAGCCTTTGAGCGCTTATTGTTGCTTTGTAACCTTTTCCAACCTGGAGAATCATAACCATCTGCTGCCATTGCCTCCTCCTGTAAAGAAGAATTCATGCCTGCAGCGCCATACCCCCCACCGTAAAGACCCGGTGGAGTCAACACATCTACATTGTCAGAAGGCATTTCATCTATGAAACGAGAAGGTAAAGAGGATTGCCATTGTCCAAAAACCCTTCGGTTACCTGCAAAGGAAATCGTACATAAACTTTCAGCTCTAGTAATACCTACGTAAGCAAGTCTCCTTTCTTCCTCTAAACCTTTTAAACCACTTTCATCCATAGAACGCTGTGACGGAAAAAGACCATCTTCCCAACCCGGTAAAAAAACTACTGGAAATTCCAAACCCTTGGCAGCATGCAAAGTCATTATAGAAACTTTTTCATCACCCTCTTCAGCGTCATTATCCATAACCAGGCTGACATGCTCTAAAAAACCGTGAATATTTTCAAAATTTTCAAGCGCTTTTACAAGCTCCTTTAAGTTTTCTAAACGACCAGGAGCATCTGGTGTTCTATCACTCTGCCACATGGCAGTATAGCCACTTTCATCTAATATAAGCTCTGCAAGTTCAATATGATCAAAGTTTTGATCATTTAAACGACTTTCCCATCTTTGAATGCTGTTAAGCAAAACTCTAAGTTCTATAGCGCCCTTGCCTCCCAGCCCATTTTCAGCAAGCAGTATTTTAGCTCCTTCAATTAAAGAAGTTGAATACTGCCTGGCTGTCATTTGAATTTTTTGCTGGGCTTTATCGCCGAGCCCTCTCTTTGGAGTGTTGATAATTCTTTCGAATGCCAGATCATCTTCAGAGCTGGTAACGATACGAAGATATGCCATTGCATCACGAATTTCCATTCTTTCATAAAACCGTGGACCGCCAATAACCCTGTAGGGCAATCCGATTGTTAAAAATCTGTCCTCAAACATCCGCATTTGGTGACTTGCGCGTACTAATATAGCAAGGCTCTCTAAGCTTTCAGGCGGCTGGCCCCGTGTTCCTCTCTGGATAGCTTCTATTTCTTCTCCAATCCACCGTGCCTCCTCCTCACCATCCCAATGACCAATCAGGCGAACTTTCTCTCCGGCATCTAGGCTTGTCCAAAGTTCTTTCCCTAACCGTCCTTTATTCGCTGAAATCACACCAGCCGCAGCTGCTAAAATATGGGGCGTAGACCGATAATTTTGCTCTAAACGTATAACCTTTGCACCAGGAAAATCTTTTTCAAAGCGTAAAATATTGCCAACCTCGGCACCTCGCCAACCATAAATAGATTGATCGTCATCGCCTACGCAGCAAATATTTTTATGCTCACCTGCAAGCAACCTAAGCCATAAGTATTGCGCGACATTTGTATCTTGGTATTCGTCAACCAAAATAAAACGAAAGAAATTTTGATACTTTTTGAGGACGTCCTGGTTTTTCTGAAAAATCTCAACGCAATATAAAAGCAGATCTCCGAAATCAACTGCATTCAGCTGTTTTAATCTATTTTGATATTGTTCATAAAGTTCTGTTCCTTGATTATTATAAGCAGTGGTTTCTGCAGATGGAACTTGAGCTGGAAGCCACGCACGATTTTTCCATCTATCAATCAAACCCGCCAACTGTCTTGCTGGCCATCGTTTCTCATCTATGTTTTCGGCTTTTATTATTTGCTTCAATAATCTCAACTGGTCGTCTGTATCGAGTATAGTAAAATTTGTTTTTAGACCTGCAAGCTCAGCGTTTCTTCTTAATATTTTAACTGAAATTGAATGGAATGTGCCCATCCAAGGCATACCTTCAACAACATGTCCAAGCATAGAGCCCACGCGATTTTTCATCTCCCTCGCTGCTTTATTTGTAAACGTTACCGCCAAAATTTGATTTGGATTTGCTCTTCTCATATTGAGTAAGTGAACAACGCGCGCTGTGAGAGCCTTTGTTTTTCCAGTACCTGCCCCAGCCAACATCAAGACAGGCCCATCTAAAGCCTCAACAGCTTTTTTTTGTTCTTCATTCAAACTATCTAAGTATGGGAACGCTCGAGCTTTCATAGCTTGGCTGCTTAGCGTTTCTGATTTAATTGATTTCGTGTTATCGTTGCTGCTCATAATTTACTGGTTACTTTAAAAATTTCAGAAATGAAAGATCTGTTCCTGCTCTGTTCCTGTTGGCGCATATTTTTAAACTATTAGGAATAATCGAGGCGCCGAAATTAGAAATAAAATTACATGCTATAAATACCCAGTTTTTCAAAAATTTCACAAAGACCATTAAAAGCATTAGTAGTGTTAATAATTCAACAAATACTTATATAATTCATTGACTTTAGTACCCACTGCGGTGCAGCTTGCGGCCAAAATTTATACTTCAGATTAAAGATGGTGAAAAAT
>CAYMIR010000128.1:0-4304 GCA_964390655.1 uncultured Marinovum sp. | reverse complement strand
ATCAAATCATTCTCAGGCCGAAACCCGTAGGAACATTGGTTCATGACGCACTACTTCCTGGCAAAAGAATCTGGTTTTTTGCGACTGGAACGGGCATTGCGCCATTTGCATCCCTGCTAAGAGAACCTCAAACTTATGAGGACTATGACCAAATAATTTTGACCCACACCTGTCGTAACAGAAATGAATTGGTTTATGGAGAAAATTTAATTCAGGAAATTAAAAACGGTGGAGTAATGTCAGAGTTAGTAGGCGATGACGCCATAAACAAGCTAATTTACTACCCTACAACCACTAGAGACCAAAGTAATCAAATGGGCCGCATTACAGATTTACTCGAAAATGGTAAATTACTTAAAGACTTAGGCATAGAAAGTATCGCGAAAGAAACTGACCGTGCAATGGTATGCGGATCTATTGGCTTAAATACTGATTTGAAAAAAATCTTTGGAGAATTTGGACTTAAAGAAGGAGCCAACTCGGATCCCGCTCATTACGTTGTAGAAAAAGCATTTGTAGGATGATCAATACAAATAAATCCGGCATTATTGGCAAAATATTTAAAAATTATCAAAATAAAGAAAAATTGTACCTTGAAAGAGGAATACAGCATGACTATTTTGCCGAACATTATTCGTAACTAATAAAGGAACAAAGCAATAGCTCGCAAACCGCACAACGCGCCCCCCTCGCGCGAAACTGGACCCAGAGTAAATGATGGTATCCAGAGCCCAGAAATCCGATTAATAGGCGCTGAAGGAGAGAATGAAGGGGTAGTATCCCCAGAAAAAGCACTCTTAATGGCAGAAGACGTTGGGTTAGATTTAGTTGAAATTTCGCCTAACGCTAGTCCACCAGTTTGTAAAATAATGGATTTTGGAAAGTATAAATACGAACAACAGAAACGTGAATCTGAGGCTCGTAAGAAACAAAAAATAATTGAAGTGAAAGAAATAAAGTTTCGACCTGGAACTGATATACACGATTATGATGTAAAAATGAGAAGCGTTTATAAATTTCTCGAAAATGGCGATAAAGTTAAAATTACGATGCGGTTCAGAGGGAGAGAAATGGCCCACCAAGAGCTTGGAAGAGAATTACTCGAGCGCGTAGCTGATGATGTTAAAGACCATGGTAAAGTTGAAAATATACCAAAATTAGAGGGTCGGCAGATGACTATGATGATAGGGCCTATGCCAACTAAATAAACTTAGTTCGAAAATTGATTAAAAATTTAAGGCGTTTTAACGCCTTACTTTTTATCTATATTAGAAAAGTGTAGCATCATTAAACTACCCGAAGGGTTGCAATAACCTCTGAAAGAATTGAAATTGCTATTTCTTCTGGTGACGACGCGCCTATGTCTAGGCCTATTGGGCCGTGAACACGATCAATCTCTTTTTCCGTAAAGCCGGCTTGCTTGAGCCTATTTTTACGTTGTTGGTGTGTTTTCTTTGAACCCAATGCTCCAATATAAAATGCGTCACTCTGCAAAGCTATGTGCAGTGCAGGATCATCTAATTTCGGATCGTGAGTCAAAAGAATAACTGCGGTTCTATAATTCGGCCTAGTTTGAGTCAAAGCTACATCAGGAAGATCATTAGATATTTCAATGCTTCCAAAACGCTCGCGATTTGCAAAACTTTCTCGCGGATCGATTATTCGTGGGGAAAACCCAGCTATTTTAGCAATTGGCACAAGAGCTTGAGCAATATGTACCGCACCCACTATATCTATTTTTAGTTTAGGAGAATAAACATTCAAGAATGTCATCTCGTCGTCTTCAAATCCTGATTTGTCCCTGCGAATTCTTTCCCCATAATCGTTGTAAACCAAGCGACGTTGCAAAGTCTTTAAATTGATTTCATAGATAACAGACTCATTTTTAGCTATTACGTCTACTAATTCTCGCAAAAGTTTTTGTGGCATTTGTTTACCGACAGGTTCTACTAGGACTCTCATCTTACCACCGCAAGCTAATCCAACAGCAAATGCGTCATCGTCACTAACGCCATATTCTAATACTCTCGTTTTGCCATCCTTGAGAGACTCTAACGCTTCCAAAACTACTGCTCCCTCAACACACCCACCCGAAACTGAACCCTCCATATGTCCATCACCTGATACAATTAACTGAGAACCAACGCGACGCGGAGCCGACCCCCAAGTTTCAATAACTGTCGCTATCACTGCTCCAATGCCCTTTTCATGCCATTGGGATGCAAGTTGGAGTAAATTATCTAATTTTGATTGCATAAAAATTCTTAACCAAATCGAAATATTTAATTTTACCCAATATTGTAAATTAGGGTAAATGATTTAGCAAATAGCTCAAATTCAACACTTAATAAAATCTTTAACTAGAAAGCCTTTAAAATATTGTGTAACGCCATCATATGACTAAAGAACTAGTAATAGTGCGTCCAGACGATTGGCATCTGCATTTAAGAGATAAAGACTTTCTGCCAATTACGGTGAATGCGTCAGCGAAATCTTTTGCAAGAGCGATCATAATGCCTAATTTAGTTCCGCCAATTACAAAGTTAATTGATGCAGAAAATTACAAACGACGAATATTGAGCGCCCTAAAACCCAACTTGTCTTTTGATCCCCTAATGACACTTTACTTAACAGAAGAAACAGACCCTAAAGAAGTGAAAGAAGGTTTCGAAAATGGCCAAATTTCAGCAGTCAAATTATATCCAGCTGGAGCAACAACGAACTCTCAGTCTGGTGTCCAAAACTTTGAAAAAATTAAACCAATCCTAGAAATCATGGCAGAAATTGGATGCCCACTGTGTATTCATGGAGAAGTAACCGATAGCAATATTGATATTTTTGACCGAGAAAAGGCTTTTATTGATAATGTACTGAACAAAATACGCAATGATAACCCAGCTTTAAAAGTTATTATGGAACATATTACCACTAAAGACGCAGTAGATTATGTTTTTTCAGGAAACGAGAATTTAGCAGCAACTGTTACTACTCATCACCTTTCGATAAATAGAAACGATTTATTGACAGGTGGTATAAGGCCACATTTTTACTGTCTGCCAGTGGTGAAACGCGAGTCTCATCGATTAGCACTGGTAGAGGCAGTAGTTTCGGGGTCACCAAAATTTTTTCTTGGAACAGATAGCGCACCGCATTTAGACCAAGACAAGGAAAGTTTCTGCGGGTGCGCTGGCTGTTTTACAGCTACGAACACATTAGAAATTTTAGCACACATTTTTGATGAGCAAGAAGCCCTGAATAAATTAGAATTATTTACATCAATCAATGGAGCAAAATTTTATGGAAAAAATATTAACTCTGATAAAATTAGGATTGTTAAAAAAGATAAGCCCAACTCGTTTCCAGAAAAAATATCTACTCCTCGTGGAGAAATAACAGTCTTTAAACCTAATTTTGAAACCAAGTGGCAAGTACAAATTTAATTTAAATGAATTTACAAAAATAACCGTTTCTCACTCAAAGGAGATAAACATGATCTCATCAAATTATCCATGCAATTCAGAGATCACAAGGTTGACCGCACGCATGCTACTTGAGGTAGGGGCTGTTCATTTTAATTCGAAAAATCCATTCACTCTGGCGTCTGGTTTACCAAGCCCAACATATATCGATTGTAGAAAACTAATTTCCTTTCCAAGGGTGCGTTCAACAATCATGGATTTTTTGGCAATTACTGTAATGCGTAATGTGGGTTTCGAAGTTTTCGATAATATTGCAGGTGGTGAGACAGCTGGAATTCCCTTTGCAGCTCTCGTAGCCGAACGAATGGGATTACCAATGAGTTATATTAGAAAGAAACCGAAAGGTTATGGTCGTAATGCTCGGATTGAGGGCAATGTATTTGAAAATCAAAACGTTTTGTTGGTTGAAGACTTAACTACAGATGGTGGCTCCAAGCTGTCCTTTGTCGAAGCAATACGAGAAACTGGAGCCAAATGCTCTCATACGGCGGTAATTTTTTATTATGGTATTTTTCCAGAAACAGAGAAGAACCTTGGAGAAAAAGGCATCACTCTACACAAGCTGTGTACTTGGTGGGATGTTTTTGAAGAGGCTAAAAAAAATGATTGCTTTGATTCTGAAACATTAACTGAAGTCAGAGAGTTTTTGGAACATCCCAGAACATGGCAGGAAAAAAGATCAGAATAATATTTATACATTTAAATATTTAATTACAAAACTTCTTTAGATCTACTACATTTAGTGTTACTTTTGCTTAAGGTAGAATATGTTGTGATTAACATGTTATCCACATAGATATACATTTTGCCTCTAGTGTTAGTTGA
>CAYMIR010000127.1:0-4373 GCA_964390655.1 uncultured Marinovum sp. | reverse complement strand
CAAAATCCCCCGCCTTCACGGGCGTGTGAGTTCGAGTCTCACCTTGGGCACCATTTTCGCAGTAAAAATTCATTGTAAGCCGCAGAAATTAATCGTTTTTAGCAAGATTAATCTGTGGTTTACCTTTTTAATTTGTTTAACTTAAATTTTAGATTATTTTTTCTTGATAATAAAAAATACCTTGTTAGTGTCTCAACATTATACGTCGGCTCAGTTCGACGGGGAGGAACAAAAGGCTGGTGCTATTGCATCAGTCTTTTTTCTTGTTACCTAAATTTCTAAGATTTCATAACCATTAAAAATCTGCAAAACACAACATTTTGTAGTTATTCTAGACATTTAATCAATATAGTGGTATCAAATAGATACCACTATACTTTAGTGGGAGGCGTAAGCCTATTATTTAACCTCCCTTGAACTGGTCGAGGTGATGATTGTTACCTCGACTTTTCTTTTAATGAATCTTCTTAGATTAACTAATATCTTTTGCCCAATTAATAAAGTCTTCTGGGGTGTCTAAATCAATAAAATAAGAAGCGTCGCTCGTTACAAATCTATTAAGAGTTTTTTCGTATCTATCTATAATATTGCGACCACCCCTATCTCCCTTAATTAATTTTAGTTCTTCAAAATATTTTTGGGGAAAAATAACTGGATGACCAAATTTTGATTTTCCAAGTTTGACAGGACGGCAAATCAATTCGGGGTTTTTAAAAAAATAACTTATTAATTTTCTCAAAGGGTCGGCACTAAGACCAGGTAAGTCCGAAGGACAAATAGCCAAACTATGAAAATTAAACTTTTTTGTAATTTCAGTTAAACCTGTTGCTATGGAATGCCCCATACCTAAATCTGCGTCCTCTACCTCAATTAAGACTGCATTTGTTTTAGAAATAATTAGTTTCCGTTTGGTGTCATTTGTAGGGACCGTGGCAAACACTGGGAAATTTAATTTCAAAGCTTCGTCTAATATTCGTTTTAGTAATGGAACCCCATCTATTTCTTTCAACAACTTATCTCTTCCAAGCATTCTGGTAGATGCTCCTGCAGCTAAAAACAAAAATCCAAATTGATGTTGAGCCATTCTTTAAGCCTTATTTTTTTGCTCAGTTTAACAAAAATCACTTTAATTATAAGTTTAAATAAAATTTGGTTATCAAGCGACTTTAATAGTCGCCTTCGAACATCTGGATCAGAAGTTAAAAATCTACGTTTGAATTATATGGAGGTTTTTCGGAATGAAATCAAAAGCACAGGTGGTTGTCATTGGTGGAGGATTAATTGGGTGCTCCATTTTGTATCATTTAACGAAATTAGGTTGGTCAGATGTGGTTCTTTTGGAAAGAAACGAACTTACTTCTGGATCAACTTGGCATGCTGCAGCTGGAATACATGGTCTTCATGACAGCACCAACATTAGTCGAATTCAGCATTACACAATGAACCTATACAAGGAACTGGAGAAAGAGACTGGGCAAGGATGCGGGATTTTCCAACCTGGGTCACTCTATCTAGCGCAAACTGAAGAGCGTGAGCACCAATTAAGGCTTCAAGCCGCTAAAGCTAAATTATACGAAATGAACTTTCACGAAATATCACGTGATGAAGCTGAAAATTTACATCCTTTCGTAAATTTTGAAGGAGTTCGGTGTATAATGTGGGAGCCAGATGGTGGGAATGTAGACCCTTCTGGGGTCACAAACGCTTATGCTGTTGGTGCCCGTTTAAATGGGGCTGAAATCCATCGCTTTACTCCAGTCACTGGAACAGAGCAAAATTCGGATAGTACTTGGAATATCAGAACGGAAAAGGGAGATATTCACGCAGAGTGGGTTGTTAATGCTGCGGGCTTGTGGGGCAGGGAAGTTGGTAAAATGGCCAATATAAATTTACCGTTGCAACCTACTGAACACCAGTATTTCGTAACCGACACAATAAATGAGATAAAAAACTTTTCGGGTAGATTGCCCTCAGTGGCTGACAGAGACGGTGAATATTATCTGCGCCAGGAAGGTAAAGGTTTATTGATTGGTGCTTATGAAAAAAATTATAAATTATGGGCTGAGAGAGAAACTCCAAAGGATTTTGGTCACGATCTTTTTGATGATGACTTAGAGCGAATTGAAGAAAATATATTAAGAGCAATTGACCGAGTTCCTATCGCCGGCTCCGCTGGAATAAAAAGGGTCATAAATGGTCCGATGATTTGGTCACCCGATTCAAATGTTCTATTTGGACCTATACCTGAGATAAAAAATTATTTCTGCTGTAACGGTATAATTCCTGGTTTTAGTCAATCAGGAGGAATGGGATTGATGGCAGCTGAATGGATTATTAAAGGTGAGACACAATATGATTTGTTTGGATGGGATGTGGCTCGTTATGGAGACTGGGCAAATAATAAATTTGTTAAAGAACGAGTAGGTGATCAATATGCAAATCGTTTTAAAATACACTTTCCAAACGAGGAAAGATCTGCTGGAAGACCTTTAAGAACAAGGCCTGCTTTCAATCATCAAAAAAAACTTGGAGCTATATTTGGTTTGAACTATGGATGGGAACATCCTCTATACTTTGACAAGAATTGTGTCGAAACCTCAGGGTTCACAAGGCAAGACTGGTGGCACTCTGTGGGTCGCGAAGCAAGAATGCTTCGCGATAACGTTGGTGTGATAGATATCTCAAATTTTGCTAAATATAGGTGCAAAGGTCCAGGAGCTGAAAAATGGCTAAACTTGGTCTTTGCCAACAAAATGCCGTCAAAAATTGGCCGATCTTGTTTAACTCCATTAATTAGCGTTTTTGGTGGTGTTGCGGGAGATGCTACAGTCACAAGAATTTCAGATGATGAGTTTTGGGTTGTAAGCTCTGGAATTTCTGAAAGATATCAGAAGCGCTTCTACAATAGTGTGCAACTTCCAGAAAATACAAGTTTTCAAAGTAGAACAGATGAAATGTGCGGTTTCAACGTTGCTGGTCCAAAATCACGAGAAATTCTACAAAGATTAAGTAATCAGGACTTATCGAATAAAAACTGGCCATTCATGCGGTCTGGTAATCTTTCGATAGCAGGAGTTTCTTGTTTGGCTTTGAGAATTTCCTTTACTGGAGATTTGGGGTGGGAGATATATTGCGAAACTAGCAAGCAACAGATTGTATATGAGGCACTAGTTCAAGAAGCAATTAACGAAAGGGGCGGGCCGGTAGGTAGCAGGGCCCTTATGTCACTGCGAATTGAAAAGGGCTATGGTAGTTGGAGTAGGGAGTATAGCCCCGAAGTTTGGCCACACGAATGCGGGTTAGAGAAGTTGTGCAAATTGGATAAAGAGTTCTTAAATAAAGGAGAATTAGAAAAAAAACTCAAAACTAATCCAAGAGAACGCTTAATGTTAATACATTTAAATGAAGAAGATTGTATTTCTTCTAACGCGGATGCAACCGGAGGCGAACCAATTTTTAAAAATGGAAAAGGTTTAGGAAGAATTACATCAGGAGCTTACGGATATACAGTTGGAATGTCTCTAGCTTTAGGTTACTTAAAGAATGCTATTCCGGGAGATAATGTTGAAGTAATGGTTATAGGAAAACCTCATAGAGGAAAGGTTCTTGAAACTCCCCCTTTCGATCCAGATGGAATAATTTTAAGAGGTTAAATCGTCATTAAAAGGTTCCTTTAGCAAAGGCCGAACTCTGATAACAGTAATTCTGTTAGCATCTCTTCCAGCAACTTCAAATCGAAAACCGTGGAAACGAAATACTTGGCCAACTGCCGGTATCATTTGTGCTTCGTGGAGAACTAAACCAGCCAAAGTATTCGCGTGTTCATCTGGTAAATTCCAATCCATCGCTCGATTTAAGTCACGGATGGTCATAGTTCCATCTAACTCGTATACGCCATCCAAATCCCTTTTTATTGATTCATTGGAGTCTGGGTCGAATTCATCTGCAATCTCACCAACAATTTCTTCTAAAATATCCTCTAAGGTTATCATTCCCTCAAGGCTGCCATATTCATCAACAACTAATGCAAAGTGCGTTCGCCTTTTTAGAAATTGACGCATCTGTTCGTCTAAAGCTGTTGTGTCCGGAACAAAATAAGGTTTCATAATTACAGAACTAATGTCCAAACTTAGCAAATTTTTTAACGATGCATCAGGGCCACTTATTTTGTCGTACATTGATCTCGCCAAATCCTTGGCGTGGATCACACCTATAATATTTTCTGGCTCATCTTTATATACTGGTAGTCTCGTATGATTACTTGACATACATTGAGCCAATATTTCTTTTGGTTCATCGTTAAAATTAATCATCTCTATACTCGAGCGATGCAGCATTATTTCTTCAACTGTACGTTCTGATAAATCCAGAGC
>CAYMIR010000126.1:0-4390 GCA_964390655.1 uncultured Marinovum sp. | reverse complement strand
CGCTTCGTTTACACCGAAGATGTCGGGAGTTCGAGTCTCTCATCACCCACCATTAACCTCGTAACACATTAATATTACAGTAAAACCCGAGAAAACATGGGTTTCTATTAGTTATTTGCCTCTTACTGTACCTACAAAGCTTGAATTGTAATTTATTTTTATAAATTAAAACAATAGGTTAGGAAACAGGAGGGTAATGTCTAATCACCCACTGCTATCTCAAAGGTATTTTTTGTTTTAATTTAAATATTGAGATTAAGTGACAAAGTCGAGATCTCTTTCAAGTAATAGATGATAATAGCAAGCACTTATTCCCTGATATCGGTATCAATTAAAAACTTTTACACAAAAGTAGTTTTTAGGAAGAATGACTAAAATGAATCTCATTATGAGATAATTTATAATCTTATAGCTGTTCAAAAAATTGGTTTTTCTATTATTTCAGAAATTGTACTTTCGACTAGCTCAACTATAACTGGCTCGTGTGATTATAAATCGAGAAAGTTGCTTGGTAATGCGAGACTAGAATCAACTATAATTGGCTTGAATATTGATTTCAGCTTCAGCTGCTACGACAGAAGATATGAAGTTATTAATTTAAAAAGGCCCTCTATCACCAATTATTGAGAAGATTTATTTTATAGTAAGTTTAAATATGACTCTAGACTAAAACAATTATAAATAGTATCAAAATGATATAAATGAGGTTTTTATGAAGAAAATCGCACTAGTGTTTTGCAGTCTGATCCTTTTACAAGGTTGCGAAAATCAAAATCAAATGGTTTTAGGGTTTTTGGCCGCTGGTGGAATTGTCGCTTTGCAGGCAGCTTTAACTGATGACTGTAAACCAGGTCGGGAAATAACTCTATCCGATGGCAGTTCGGTTTGGGATAGCGGCAACTGTTGATTTCTTTGCTAATGGTTCTTTCGGGAGAAAATTATCGCTGGCCAGTTCTCTTAAACATTGAAACCTAGCTTTGTAATAAATAGGCAAAAATTTTTATTAAACCACACCCTAGTCACAAACTTTTTTTTTTGAGTAATACTTCAATTGTTAATCTTATTATTGACTTACGGTTTTCTTATATTTTTTATCAAAAGTATTTAAACTATGTTTATGAAAGGGATTAAAATGACTGTTTACCTAATTGCGGAAATAAAAGTTACCGATCATAAGTGGGTTCCAGATTATGCTGCAAATGTTCATTCGCTTGTGGAAAAGCATGGCGGGAAGTATTTATGTCTATAGCCCGAATAACAATGATGGAATATTTGTCAGAAAAGGAAGTTGTTACTTCTGAGGACTTCTATCAAAGAATACAAAAAGAGTGGTTTGGTAATGCGCAGACTGTAATTAACGTACGAACAGGTCCAAAGTCTCTTTTAAATTTGGCTGTATATTCTAGTTATGAAGATGCAGAAACAAACCTACCTAAAAGAAAAGAATTTCAGGAAATTTTAAAAGATAAATTTACTGTTGTTGATAGTTTTTATTATGAAGGTGATATTACTTATTTTGAAAATTCTAAAGCGAATGAAATAAAAGTTGAGTGGAAGTAAATGTCAAAATCTGAGACACTTTTAATGAGTTATATTGTTTGTGACCTTCTTAGTAAAAGCGACCAAACAGTTGCTCATGAAGCCTGGATAAAAATTATCGAAGATATGCAAGAAGATTTTAAAAAAGCTGGGGCTTTAAGGCAGACGGTATCCCAAATTTGGAATAGAAAAGGTACTTTTAAGCTGGGCTTCATGTGGGAATATAAAGATGATAAAGCGTTTAATGCTTGCCAAGAATTATTTCGAGTTGCAGAAGCCGAGTTTGTAAAGAAGACTGGTATCTCTTGGCGAATTACACCCACTAGGGGTATTGTTCTTGCAGATATGCAATTTTGAAACTCTATGAAGCATAATTTATCTTAATTTGATATAGGATTAAAGCTCTTGAAAGACACATGCACTCAAAAACAAATCAAAAAATTATGTCAGACCTATTCAAAAGAAACTGGGACTGATTTTACGAGTTATTATGATAAAAAATTTTTGGAATGGCTTGAAAATTCAAACCCCACAGAAGACGATAAAAAACATAAAATCTATACCTTCATTGAAACTAGCAAATTTGTCAAAGCCATAATGGAAGCATATATGACTTCAATGAATGAAGTATCCCAGAAACTAGATAATCACATATCTAAGGAATCTTATACAAAACAAGAAGTCGTCAACATCGTTTTTGAAGCATTCAATTCGGCAAAAACCATCGGGGAAGGTCAAATTAAAAAGTTAAAATAATATTAATACTTCGGCAACTTTTGAGAATCTTTCAATAACTTCAAAAGATGCTGCTGGCCCTCACCAGCCTGAGCTAAAACGGCGGTAGCAGTATCTTTTAATATTTGCTTTTTAGCTAAAAGAGCTGTCTCAGAAGCTAAATCAACGCGACTAACCTCGTTATATTTCGTCTCGTATTCAGCTGTTAGGTCTGTAGTAGATATTACCAAACTTTCTAGAGCAGAGTATTGCGAACCCGCCTGCTCACGCGCCTTATTTAGAAGTTGCTGAACTCGATCAATTTTTGAAGTTAATATGCTAGTATCAATTTCTTCACTAATCTTAGTTATATTACCATTATCAGCAGCCTCATCACCCGCCGTTGACACCAGCGCTGCTGCTATACTTGCGGAAGCTTCAGGATCATCTTCTCCAAGTTTGGCAATTATGCCATCCGTTGAAAATCGATCGTCATTATTATTTCTTATCGATGACGTTATCGAACTTGTTTCACTCTCAACGATTTCAGAATTTGAATAGTTTACGGCTTTTATAAGAGCCGCAAAAGTTTCCTCATCTGCTATAAATGGAAATTCTGCAACAATATTATCTATTCGCATACTAGCACCCGCTGCTAATCCTCCAGTTTTATCGAAAGTTCCCACGACAAAGACAAATCTATAGTCGCCGCTATCTTCAATTTCCACTGAAGCACGACCATCTAATTCGATGGTACCTGTTTCATTCAGAGCCATAAAAATCTTGGGATCACCATTTTCATCCAGCATAGGATCTCCAGTAGCTGGGTCCACTTTATAAATATAGCCGGCGACGTGATAATCGTCTACATCCCCTGCAGCACTGTAGTTAAGTTTAAGAAATTGGCCCGCCTCCGCAGAAAATTGGTCGCTTACAATGGCCGGACCGTGATAAATGCCGAATGCTGCACTATCCTCAAATTTTAATTTGCCTGTAAATAGCTCCATAGCTGCTCCAGAAAAAGGATCTGTTACAGTATCATCCGACACTAGGCCTATAGGTACATCTGGTGTATCAAGAGAGAAAGTATCACTATAATCTCGCACATCCTCGCCACCACTTTGTTCTACCGGTACAGTTGCCGCATCATCTCTGTTTTTAATAGCCGGATTACCAGGCGATCCATTTAGGCGTGTGAAGGAACCATAATCAGGCTTAGCCATTTGAGCCAGCGTTGGTGTTGGTACAGTTATTGTAGGTATGTCTGCAGGATTAAAGCCCGTTCCGTCTCCATTCCATGCATAAGTTCCGTCAGTGTCAGAAACTTGAAATGTTGAACCAAATTCAACACGATCATCGAAAGTTTTCCAGTTGTTAATATATACCTGACGATCACGCTCCCAGCCCACGTGAGCTCTGATTACAGAGCCATCTGGGTTATTCGTTACCCGCGTTTCGCCAGTATATTTTTCGACCTGACCAGAAATATTAACCGCAGTTCGCAATTGTTTGTTTCTTGTGTAGAAAGCTATTTCTTCTCGACTGTATCCAGTAATTTCCTGCCGATCATAGTCTGTTATTACGGGTCTTTCATAATGACTTATCGAATTTGAGTAAGATACAGTACCAGCAGATCTAGTAAAAAATTCTGGGGAAGCTAAAGCATCATCAATTCTTGTAAAAAATGCTGGTGAACCTACCTCTGTTCTGGTGAAAAATTCTGGGGAAGCGACCTCCCTGCTAGTAAAAAATTCTGGTGAACCTACCTCTGTTCTAGTAAAAAATTCTGGAGAGGCTACTTCGAGTCTAGTAAAAAAAGCGGGCGAAGCTAGTTCATCATCGGTTCTATAAACAGTAGTACCAGCAGGTGGGTTATCAGCGTCAAATTGATCAGCCCAGGCAATAAATTCTAGCCGAACATCACCCGCATTGTAGTTTAAGTTTGCAGGATTGAAGTTCGTTCCAGAAACATCAAACGTATATGCTCCATCAGCATCATGTGTAATATCAGTTTTATAAACTGTACTACCGGCAGGTGGATTATCAGGGTCAAATTGATCAGCCCAGGCAATAAATTCTAGCCGAACATCACCCGCACTATAATTTAAGTCCGCAGGATTAAAATCCGTTCCAGTAA
>CAYMIR010000125.1:0-4415 GCA_964390655.1 uncultured Marinovum sp. | reverse complement strand
CTTGCGGATCAGCCAGTCCAACGTCTTCTAAAGCCATTCGCAAAAGTCTGCGAGCAATTAATCTAGGATCTTCACCTCCATCGAGTATCCTGGCAAGCCAATACAATGCAGCATCAGGATCTGAACCGCGGATAGATTTATGTAATGCCGAAATTAAATTATAATGCTCTTCGCCCTTTTTATCATAGTTTTTAAGTCGTTTTGATAAGCGAACCGATAAATCTTTCACAGTTAAAGGATTAGAAATTTGCCACGACATAATATTTTCAATTAAATTCAATAAAGTTCGACCATCTCCATCTGCTATTTTAAGCAACTCTATTTTTGCATTCCCATCTAAATTAATTTGCGAGCCTAATACACTTTCAGCGCGCTCCAATAGTTTCGCCAGATCTGTGTTACTTAACCTTTCTAGGACCAACACTTGAACCCTGGATAAAATAGCTGGGTTAAGTTCAAAAGATGGATTTTCAGTAGTTGCACCAATTAAAATTATTGTGCCATCCTCTAAAAAAGGCAAAAAGCTATCCTGCTGCGATTTATTAAAACGATGAATTTCATCAACAAAAATGATAGTTTTGTGGCCATTCGTGCGACGAAACTTAGCTGCTTCAAAAACTTTTTTTAAGTCACTGACACCAGTAAAAATTGCACTTAATTGCTCAAAGTGACTACTACTCTGATCCGCTAATAACCGGGCAATCGTAGTTTTTCCAACACCAGGTGGACCCCATAATATAATAGAACTAAAAAAATCCGAAGCTAACATATTTTGAAGTGGACCGTCTTCCCCAAGTAAATGGTTTTGGCCAATTACTTCATCCAAAGATTGCGGTCGCATTCTATCAGCCAACGGGGCCGCTAATGCATCAGTGCTGTTTTTATTTTTAAATAGGTCACTCAAAGTCTAAACCTCAAGGAAACCCGCCTTCCAGATCTGATAATCGTTATGCTCCCACTACTTTTAATAGAACTGATGGCAGAAACTGCATCTTCTATCGTATTGACTGGCTTTCTATTTATTTCGCGCAAAAGATCGCCTTTTCTCAAACTTAGTCTAGAAGCTATTCGACCAGGATCTAAAACGATTAATCCCTTAGATGAAAAAGATAATCCAAATTTCGACTGTAACTCTGGCGTCAATTCAGAGATTTGTAGATCCATAAAAATAAACTCTGGACCTAGAGTAACTTGTTTGGCTTTCAAGTTTGGTATTTCAACCAATTCAATTTTTGAAGATTTTATAATACCCTGAGATAAATAGGAAACATCAACTGCAGTGCCGATCCCTACGACTGACATTCTATAAAGCATTTCGGCTGGGCTATTTATGTCCAAACCATCAACTTTTGTTATTATATCGCCAACCCCAATTCCAACCTTTGAAAATGGGCTTAGTTCGTGAATTTCCGATACTATCATCCCCGACATTGCAGGAAGGTTAAGAGAGGCCGCCATTTCAAATGTAATTGGCTGGCCCCGCATACCTGCCCATGGGCGAATAAAACTTGAACGTCCTGCTTTAGCTTGGACTAGAAACTGTCCAACCAAATCAGCAGGTATAGCAAAACCTATTCCATTAGACCCACCAGATCGAGATAAGATAGACGTATTGACTCCAACCAACGAACCAGAAATATCTATCAGTGCCCCACCAGAGTTTCCTGGATTTATAGGGGCATCTGTTTGTAAAAAATATCCCTTTGCCGAACCAGAAGCTATGCCAGTTCGTGCTAGTCCAGAAATAATTCCATTTGTAACCGTTTGGCCAACACCAAAGGGATTTCCTATAGCAAGCACTAACTCCCCAACTTCAACAGTATCACTTTTTCGCAAATCAAGATGAGGAAGCATCTCATCTGTATCAAGTTTAAGGACAGCCAGATCACTCTCTTCATCTGACAAGATTACATTGCCTGAGATTTCACGCCCATCATGTAACACTACTCTTATATCAGTAGCGCCGCCAACTACATGATAATTGGAAACAACATAACCATCTGCTGATAAAATTACACCTGAGCCTAGTGAATTCTGAACCCTAGGTTGCATTTGCCCGAAGTTTCGAAAAAAATCCCTAAAAAAAGGATCTCTAGAAAAGGGACTGCGTCGCTCCTCAATAATTCTCTGAGCATAAATATTTACTACGGCTGGTGCTGCTTGCTTTACAAGCGGAACAAAGCTTAGCTTTATTTCTAATTCAGACTGTGGAACAGTATCTTTAGCAAAAATAATGGACGAAAAACTAAAGAATATTATTGCAAAAATTCGGATCATCGTTCTTTACCATGTAGATCTACATATCCGGTATTAAATGAAACACCTAAATTATTGTTTAAAAAGTTTAAAATTTATTAAGAAGCGATAAACCAATTAAAATCTGGGATATCACAGCGTTCAAAGGGCCTTAAAAGTTATAATTAAGGCCACTTTTTTGATATTATTCTTCGGCCGCTTCTTCTGATTCGACACGAGCTTTGTCAGCCGCGCCTTTGGCGTCGACATCGCGATCAACAAATTCGATTATTGCCATCGGAGCCATATCTCCATATCTAAACCCAGCCTTTAATACACGTATGTATCCACCTTTACGTTCAGCGTAACGAGGACCCAACACGTCAAAAAGCTTAGTTACATATTGGTCTTCTTTTAACTGTGCGCGAGCCTGCCTCCGAGCGTGAAGATCGCCTTTTTTTGCCAAAGTTATCAATTTCTCCACAATAGGTCTAAGCTCTTTTGCCTTTGGTAAAGTGGTTTTTATTTGTTCATGCTCTATTAAAGAGCCCGCCATATTAGCCCATAGAGCCTTACGGTGTTCATGAGTACGATTTAGTCGGCGGTAGCCTTTTGCGTGACGCATTTTAAATCTCCTATTTTTATACTTTGTCCGGCCACCAATAGCGTTGTTGGTCGCTCACCTTGGGGCATTCGCCCATTATTCCCTACACCAAGTAGGCATTTAATACAGATCACATTCTAATAGTCTAAAAATTATCCTCAAACTTTTTTGCAAGTTCTTCGATATTGTCAGGCGGCCAATCTTCAACATCCATACCAAGATGTAAACCCATACCGGATAGTACTTCTTTTATCTCGTTGAGGGACTTTCTACCAAAGTTTGGTGTTCGCAACATCTCAGCTTCAGTCTTTTGGATCAAATCGCCTATGTAGACAATATTATCGTTCTTAAGACAGTTTGCAGATCGAACTGACAGTTCAAGTTCATCTACCTTCTTAAGTAGCAATGGGTTGAATTCCAATCCATCGTCTTCATCATTTTGATTTGCAGCTTCAGGTTCGTCAAAGTTGACAAAAATAGATAGCTGATCCTGCAGTATTCTAGCCGCGAACGCGAGTGCATCATCGGGCGACACTGAGCCATCAGTTTCGATATTCATAGTCAGTTTGTCATAGTCTAAAACTTGGCCCTCTCTAGTAGGTTGAACATCATAAGACACCTTTTTGACTGGAGAATAAATTGCATCAATTGGAATCAAACCTATTGGGGCATCTTCAGGTTTATTTTTTTCTGCAGCAACATAACCGTTTCCAGTATTGACGGTTAGCTCCATGTTAAGATCAGCTCCATCATCTAAGTGGCAAATCACATGATCTTTATTCAATATTTCAATGCCAGCAGTTTCTTCAATATCGCCCGCTGTTACGACACCAGGTCCTTTTGATGAAACAGTAAGCCGCTTCGGTCCCTCAACTTCCATACTAAGTGAAACGCCTTTTAGGTTGAGAACAATGTCTGTAACATCCTCTCTAACTCCAGCCACTGATGAAAATTCATGTAAAACGTTATCAATCTGTACACTCGTTATAGCCGCACCCTGTAGACTACTCATCAGAACCCGTCTAAGTGCGTTACCGATCGTCAAACCGAAACCTCGTTCAAGAGGCTCGGCTATCACAGTACCCTGACGAGTAGGGTCATTTGCCTGTTTTACTTCTAGTTGTGCTGGTTTTATTAATTCGGCCCAATTTTTGTGGATCATGCGTCCCTCCATTCTTGCAACTACCCCATGTCCAAAGGATAGTCGCGCCCGAGGTTAAATTCGACTTTACAGAGCACAAAAGAATTATGCTCTGCGGCTTAAACTATACGCGGCGGCGCTTTGGTGGGCGACATCCGTTATGTGCTATTGGTGTAACATCTCGAATTGAAGTTATATTGAACCCGATTGCTGCAAGCGCACGTAATGCACTTTCACGACCCGAACCAGGACCCTGAACTTCAACTTCTAATGTTTTTACGCCGTGATCCTGAGCCTTACGACCAGCATCTTCAGCAGCCATTTGAGCAGCATACGGCGTTGATTTACGAGAACCCTTAAATCCCATTGTCCCAGCTGACGACCAAGCAATAGCATTTCCTTGAACATCGGAAATCAAAATTTTTGTGTTGTTAA
>CAYMIR010000124.1:0-4489 GCA_964390655.1 uncultured Marinovum sp. | reverse complement strand
TTAGCCCACTAGGCTCTATTTCCCATCCCATATCAGTTTTAGGTAAATTTCGATCGATAGTTTTAACGAAAGGGAAATCTTGACCTCCAGCCTCTAACATGACCGTTGTGTAGTAGTTGATCCCAATAAAATCTATTGGGTCTTTAATTATGTTCATATCATCTTGCCAATTTTGTGGAAGAAGAGAGGATAGACTGCGCAATGCAGCATCAGGATATTCGCCTTTAGTTATGGCAGATAGATACCATGTATTTGTTATGGCTTCATACTGTTCTAAGGTGGAGATATTACTGTCACTATCATTTGCAATACGGCCGGGAGTAAAATTTAAGACAACTCCAATAGGCTTTTTTGTTTCTGCACGCGCCGCTTGAACGCCCAGTCCATGACCTAAGCAAACAAAGTGACTGGCTTTTGCTGCTCTATTTAAATCTCTTAGACCAGGCGCATGCTCTCCTAAGTAATGCGACAACCAAGCAACGCACCAAGGTTCATTTATAGAAACTAGATTTTCAAGATCTTCACCAAAATTTCGCGCTATAAAACCCATATACTCTCCAAAGCGCTCTGCATTGTCCCGAATAGTCCAACCTCCTAAAGCACCAAGTGCTTGAGGCATATCCCAATGATATGCCGTACCAAAGGGACGCAGACCACGAGAATTGATTGCATCTAAAAGTTGTTTATAGAAATCTAATCCTTTGATATTCAGATTTTTTCCGTCTGGGAAAAGGCGCGACCAAGAAAATGAAAATCGGTAGGCAGCAAAACCTCCTTCAATTAAAAGATCGAGATCCTCTTCAAAGCGGTGAAAATGATCACAAGCTACCGCACCGTCTTCACCATCTTTTGTCCCACCATTTTTAGCAAAATGATCCCAAATGCTTTCACCGCAGCCACCAAATTTACTACCTTCAATTTGATAGGCGGCTGTAGCTGCCCCAAAAACAAAATCATCGCCAAATTGAGAACGCATAGTCGACATAAAACCTTCTCTTTCACCAATTTGCCTAAAAATAAAGAATAATTAATTTTTCAGGAATTTCATTTTTTTACAGGAACCTAAAGAATTTTACTTTCGGTCAATTAACAAAAAACGATTTTGCCCTCATCTGGGCAAACTATGAGATGATCACCTGTCTTTACTAACTTTGTGACATCACCGTCTTCAAATCGATCAACCATCGCCATCTTAGCTAAAGCAGCTCCTTGGGCTAATATCGTATTCGCATTATTAAATAAAATAGCCTTTGGCGCAATTTTTCTTGAAGCCATTTCATAAAGCATCCAGGCCGTTGCGACTCCTCCCTTGGCCGTATTTAAGACGAGAATAACATCTTTGTAACTTTTGCCATATAGTTTATGCTGTGGTCTGCTAAAAACGCCATTTATGCGATCTAGATCATAACGCGCTGAAAAATTATCATCTGCAACAAGAGCAATGCCTTTAACCTCTGGGCCTATTCCAACGTGACATTTTAACTCTTTCATCATGCAACAATTATACCTTTTTCAGCAGATGCAATGCAGGCTTCCATACTCGCCAAAGATGGTTGATAACCATATCCACCCAGAATATTCACAATCTTAGCTGAATTGCTCAAAAGGCGCGTCCAACCGTTGGCCTCACCAATCTCACGGGCATACTGCTGATAAAAACACGTACCTACTAAAACTCTGCCACCAAAAGTTTCAATTTTAGCAACATAGCCCATTGAAACGGCGTCAGCATATACTTGCGCAGATGTACAAACAATAAGATCTGTTTTTGAAGAACGTTGCCTTCCATTGCATAGTTCAGCAAGTTCTGACATTTCGATTATACTTAGTTGAGGGGCTGCAAAAACTACCACATCAACTTTATCACCTAATGCTGTGAAAGATTGTTTCAAATGATGTGTAGCCTCGTTGGTAACCTTTTTTATTCCTAGCCCCAGACCACCAACATCTCCTATTTTATGACACTCAGGAGTTATTCCGACAATGTGAAATAACGGAACCGAACCATAGCTGGCCATGGCTGCGCCGAAATGCTTTAGCTGATCTGAACTAGGAATTTTTTCAATACCTTCTATTACAGGAACTTCCCAATAACTTCCTGCCATTCGTCCGATAGTTGCTCCTAATACACCCCAGTCCATAAGATCCTGAGGTTGTTCTGCAACCTGATATCTTTTTGTTGACCTTCGATTTTTATCTATATGCAAACCATATCTTGGAGTTCGCCCAGTCAATCCAGCTGCTAAAGCTGAAGGGCCCCCTTCGAAATTAGACCGCGCTCCACACACGGAATTAGAGTAAATCACTACTCCTGTATCACCGAATGCAACATGATCTCCGAAAACAGGTGGCATTATCGTTTGATAATTTATGCATGTATTGGTCATAGTTATACCCATTTTTTTACATGCGCCGATGAACCGCCTTTCTAATTCAGCCATTATCTCCGTTTGACCAATGGGTTCATAGCGTTCTAAATCAACACCCCGCGGATCCGTAATCATAGGTATGCGAACGCGTGTATCATTTTCAGCTAATTTCTCTGTAAAAGCGACACCAGCCTCTCCGAGTGACTCCGGGTCGGCCATCATGTGTGCCTGACTAACAGAAACCATATCCTTAGCATCAAACATGCGACCAACTTGTAGTTGATGCTCCATTGCCCATTTAACTGCTGGTCCAAAATCACCAGCGAGCATGGCCTTTTCTTCATCGTTCAATTGCATGGGTAGAAAGACTTTAAAGCTAGGCTAAACACAGAGTTGATAGTAACTAGCCTCAAAAAGCTGTCAATCATCCACAGCGCTTATATCTAAAAATAATTTTTTAAAATTAAAAATAGAGCAGAATAGCCAATTTATTCTACAAAGCCCACTCTCCAGTCCGAAAAACTGGCGTAGCCTTACCATCTTTATCTAACCCATCAATATTTATGGTATCAGAACCAATCATCCAGTCCACATGAATCATACTACTATTTCCACCATTCTTAATAATTTCATCTTTAGAAAGGGTATCACCATTTTTGAAGCATTTTGAGTAGCATTGGCCCAACGCTATATGGCAGGCGGCATTTTCATCGAAAAGCGTGTTGTAAAACAAAAGATTACTTTGAGATATTGGAGAGCTGTGCGGGACAAGCGCTACCTCTCCTAATCTACGCGCACCTTCATCCGTATCAATTAACTTTAAAAACACCTCTTCCCCTTTGGACGCTTTTGCTTCCGTGATCTTTCCATTCTCAAAAACTACGGAAATATCCTCGATTAAAGTACCTTGGTGCGAAAGCGGCTTAGTCGATTTAACATATCCATTTACCTTTAAAGCATGAGGGGTCGTAAAAACCTCCTCAGAAGGTATGTTCGGATTGCAAATAACTCCATTTCGCGCCTTTGATGCACCTCCCATCCATTCATGACCATCGGCGAGACCAACTTTAAGATCAGTGCCATCCCCATAGAAATGAAGTGCGGCAAAATTCTTTGCATTAAGCCAGTTGGTTCGATCTCTGAGATTTTTGTTATGTAAATTCCAGTTCTCTATTGGGTCTTTTCCCTCTAACCTAGATGCTTGAAAAATTGCTTTAGCAAGTTGCCTCTGAGCTTCTCCCTCTTCTAAATTTGGGAATACTCTTTTGGCCCACTGCATTCCTGGCCAAGCTATAATGTTCCAGTTTATGTCAAAACGTGTAATTCTTTCTCGAACTGGAGAAGAAGCTTTCGAAACAGCCTGGTTAGCTCGACCAATGTCATCTGCATTTTGCCCAGAAAGCAGCATCGGGTCTTCACCGACAACAGCTAAACGCGCAGTGTTTTGATCGAATGCCACTCCCATGGCGTCAAACAACCAATCCGTAGATTTATTAAAAGACTCTTTGCTAGCGTTTTTATATCTTAAGAGTGTTACTTCTGGATCTGTATAAAGCGGCGTGACTATACCACAACCTTGTTGATAAGCATGAAAAGTTAAGCGACGGACCAATGGGGCTGCCTCTAAAGGTGCCGTAATCAGAAGATCCTGGCCCTGCTGAAGTGCTACTCCCGTTTTAATTGACAGTTCTGCCAACTTGTCCAGTTCAGTCGATTCATCCCAATTTTCGGTAACCATCATTTTCCTCTTAATTTTAACGATCTATTACTTTGCAAGTTTTTTAACTACTTTCAACCAAGTATATTTCAGCAAGCTTAAATGCAAAATATCGAATTCGCAGACCAGCATTTTTTGTTGACTCATAATTACAAATAGGCCTCACTGGTGTTTATCAAAAATAAATAGGGAGGATACAACAAATGAAACTCACAAAAGTTATGAAAGGGGCTTTAGCAGCCGCTTCCATTGCATTAGTTGGGGGCTTTGCACAAGCTCAACAAGCTGGTGGATCACTGGTTTTTCTAGTGCAACCGGAACCGCCAACTATGGCTGGATATGTTTCGACTTCGGGACCAATTGGACTTTTAGGTCCAAAAATATATGACGGCTTAGTTGACTA
>CAYMIR010000123.1:0-4489 GCA_964390655.1 uncultured Marinovum sp. | reverse complement strand
ACCATCCCGATCATCGTAGCCGCCTGACATTGTGGATCCTCTTAAATTGCGTTTTCAAAAATTACAAAATTAAGGCCGAAACGGACATAAAATTTCGCAAAATGTCAGATTGGCTAACATTTGATACTTACAATGTCAATAAGACTGACTTATTATGAAGCAACTTTGGAGGTCCAATATGACTAACTCAAGTAACATCACTGGCGAGTCACTTCTTTACCTTACAGACAACCAATTGCGACAAGGTATTGAGGCAATGTTTTTTGCATATCGCGGCTTTACCGCTGACCCAGATAGAATCTTGGAAGAATACGGTTATGGCCGTGCTCACCATCGCGCTATTCACTTCATAAATGGCTCACCAGGAACAACTGTGAATAATTTACTAAATATACTGGGAGTGACAAAGCAGTCACTAAATAGGGTCCTTAGAACTTTGGTGAATGATAAACTTGTTGAGGTGAGAGTTGGTACTCGAGACAAAAGAGAACGACATCTTTACTTGACCAATCTAGGACGTGAATTGCAGGAACGTTTATCGTCAGCACAAAGTAATCGAATGCGACAAGCTTTTAAAAATGCTGGTCCCAACGCTGTTTCGGGTTTTAAAACAGTTCTAGAAGCTATGATGGATCCAGAGCTTAATAAAATTTACTCAAAATTAAGAAACGAGGTTAATTAATATGGATCCGCATCTTTTAATTGTGGATGATGATGAGCGAATTCGTTCTCTTTTACAGCAATTTCTTATTCAAAGTGATTATTTAATATCAACTGCTGAAGATGCTGAACAAGCCAGAACGCTCTTGTCTGGAATAGAATTTGACTTGATCATTCTCGATGTAATGATGCCCGGCCAAGACGGTATTTCATTTACCGCTGAACTTAGAAAATTAAACAATAAAACACCAATTTTATTGCTAACAGCTAGAGGGGAAACCGAGGATAGAATAAAAGGGTTAGAAGCTGGCGCAGATGATTATCTTCCTAAGCCCTTCGAGCCCAAAGAGTTACTCCTTCGCATAAACGCAATTCTACGCCGAATGCCTGATTTGAAAGAAGACCAAATGGTACCAAAAACTTTGAATTTTGGCAATTTGAGTTATGATGTTGCACGGAACGAACTTTGGGAAGGCCAAAACCAAGTACGTTTGACAACTACAGAAAGTCAACTGATGAAAATTTTCACCTCTGCATTAGGTGAGCCAATATCACGCGCAGATTTAGTAACATCTTTAGGGAGAGATATTAGTTCAGCTCAGGACCGCGCAATCGATGTACAAATAACAAGATTGCGCAGGAAAATAGAAGTTAATCCTAGCCAACCAAGGTACCTTCAAACAGTAAGGGGTGCCGGTTACATGCTTCTCTTCGATTAATTGAAAAACTTGCTACTTTTCTCCCTCGTTTAAACTTGCAGTTACATAATTAACGCTCAGGTCTCTATCAGACAAAGCCCAAGACCATTTTATAGGATTAAAAACGAATCCTTTTTTATCAACAGGCGTAAGACCAGATTTTGAAATGAGTTGATAAAGCTCATCTGGCTTTATGAATTTTGACCATTGATGTGTCCCTTTTGGCAACCACCGCATCACATATTCAGCGCCAACAATCGCCATAGCAAAACTCTTGGGATTACGATTGATTGTGGAACAAATCATCAGTCCACCTTTTACCAAAAGTTGCCTGCACGCCGTTAGATAGGAAAGCGGGTCAGCTACGTGCTCTACAACTTCCATATTGAGAACCACGTCAAACTTATTGCCACTTTCAACTAACTCCTCAGCTGTTCCAACTCTGTAATCAATTGAAAGGCTTGAACGATTTGCATGCGCTTTTGCTACTGGTATATTCCGTTCGGCTGCATCGACCCCAACTACCGTAGCACCTAAGCGCGCCATAGGCTCACAGAGAAGACCTCCCCCACAACCAATATCTAATATCTTCAAGCCTTTGAAGGGTTCCTTATTCTTAACATCACGGTCAAATTCTAAAGCTATTTGGCTTACTATATAATCAAGCCTACATGGGTTAAGCATATGCAAAGGCTTAAATTTTCCATCAAGGTCCCACCATTCATCAGCCATGGCCTCAAATTTAGCCACTTCTTTAGGGTCGATTGTATCAATAACAGCTTTCATCGGATACTCCGTCTGGTCATTTACCACAAAAATACCATATAGTCTAAATATGGATAAATTCTCTGGTCAAAAACGCGCAGCTCAATTTTTATTTCCATCAATTGATCCCTTTGACAGCATGATGTTGGAGGTAGGTGGTGGCCACGAAATTTACATTGAGAGATGCGGTAATCCTAAAGGTAAACCTGTAATCGTCCTACATGGTGGACCAGGAGGAGGTTGCAGCCCTGTTATGAGGAGGTATTTTGACCCTACCAAGTACCATATCGTTCTCTTTGATCAACGCGGATGTGGACGCTCTAAACCACAAGCATCAATCAAAAACAATACAACCTGGGATCTGGTAGCGGATATAGAAATAATCCGGAACAAATTCGAGATATCAGATTGGTTAGTATTTGGTGGAAGTTGGGGAGCCACACTTGCATTAATATATGCCCAGAAGTTTCCAATGCGCGTCAACAACCTTTTACTTCGTGGAGTTTTTTTAATGACGAAGCCAGAGTTGCAGTGGTTTTATGGTGGCGGCGCTGGGCAATTTTGGCCTGATGTTTGGAAAAAATTTAAAGATGCAATACCAACTGATGAACAGACGGATCTCATACAAGCATACAATAAACGACTATTTTCGGGAAATCTCAGAGAAGAAATGGAGTTTGGTCAGCATTGGTCATCTTGGGAAAATGCCCTAGCGTCTATTGCCTCTGATGGAATTTCAGCTCGCGCACCAGCAGATTATGCTCGGACCTTCGCACGCCTTGAAAATCATTACTTTATAAACAATGGGTTTTTGGAGGATAAAGATGCGATTTTGAGCAATATGCATAAAATAAAAGATATTTCCGGTAACATTGTGCAGGGAAGGTTTGATATGATTTGCCCACCAACCAGCGCTTTTAAGTTGCATGAAAAATGGCCAAATGCCAAGATTACGATAGTTTCCCAAGCTGGGCACGCGATGTCCGAGCCAGGCATATCCTCAGAACTGGTAAGAATAACAAATGAACTAGCATCTTGAGATAGAAAGTGAATTATTTTTTAACTCAATGTTATGAAAACTTGGAAAATTTAAATGACTTTAAGAAACGAAGTAGCTTTAGACTTTTTGCGCAATCGCCGTTCTAGACCAGCCAAAACACTAACCGGCCCAGCCCCATCAAAGGACGATTTAAGTGTAATCTTAGAAGCCGGAACTCGTGTGCCTGATCATGGTAAATTGGAACCTTGGAGGCTCAAAGTTCTGAATAAACCGGCATTGAAAAAAATTGCCCTCGCTGCAAACAAATACTGCAAATCACTCGATTGTGACGAAGCCGTTACGGCAAAAGCAGTCAAACAATTTGAAGATGGTGAATTAGCAGTACTTGTGATCGAAGTGCAAAAGCCGTCCGAAAAGATACCAGAAATTGAGCAAACATATTCTGCAGGAGCTGTTTGCCTGAGCCTAGTTAATGCTGGGCTTGCTGCTGGCTGGGGAGCTAACTGGCTTTCAGGGTGGTTATCCCATGACAGAAATTTTGTAACTAAAACTTTCGCACTAAAAACAAATGAACGCGTTGCAGGGATAATTTATTTTGGCACAGAAACAATTACTCCCTCTGAGAGACCACGTCCCGATCTCAAGGAAATTGTTACCTGGGAATGATTTTATTGGTAAGCACTTACGAAATTAAACGATTAGTTCAGATAGTTTTAAAATATTAAAAAGCACCTTGTGTTATAGCTTTGGTTTCAAGATATTCATGAAATCCTAAAGGCCCTGCCTCACGACCGTTTCCTGATTGTTTATATCCCCCAAAAGGCACATCGTAATCACCAGCAAGACCATTAACATTAATTACACCCGCCCTTAAGCGTCGACTAACTCTGTCAATTCGTTCTTGATTTGTAGACTGAATATAGGCAGCCAAGCCATATGGGGTTTGATTTGCTATTTTAATAGCTTCTTCTTCAGTATCGAAAGGTATAATCGAAAGAACTGGTCCGAAAACCTCATTTTGTGCAATATTCATTTCATTATTAACATCCGCAAACAAAGTAGGGCGAATGTAATAACCTTTATTTAAACCTGCAGGCAACCCAAGCCCACCCACTTTCAGATTAGCTCCCTCATTTATTCCAATTTCTATAAGTTTTTGAATATGTTCAAATTGGTTTTTATTTACTACAGGTCCAATATGTTCACCTTCAACCATTGGATCGCCAACCTGTACAGACCTCACTTGCTCCGCCACCATTTCAACAACTTGGTCGTATACTTTTCGTTGGACAAGTAATCTCGACGCGGCATCACACGATTGGCCGTTATTTATAAAACAAGCATCAACAGAAATTTTCACTGCTTT
>CAYMIR010000122.1:0-4671 GCA_964390655.1 uncultured Marinovum sp. | reverse complement strand
CCCGGTATTTCAGAGTTTTCTCAAGAAATTCTATCAAAATGGCCAACACATCCTCAATTTGAAAGCTTCCCAACTTGTTCGACTTGCATTATTGATTTTGAGTCAACTGACTGGTCTAGTCTGAAGTTTGAAAGCGGCAAAATTAAAAAGTTTATAACTCCGAGAGACTTAGGAGTTTCCTGACATCTTTTAAAAGAATAAATACAGATCCAGAATACTAGTGACCTAATATCTGGCTTAGAAACAATTTTGTACGATCTGACTGAGGATTTCTGAAAAATGGCTCAGGCTCATTTTGCTCTACGATTTGTCCGTCATCCATAAAAATAACTCGGTTAGCTACCTGCCTAGCAAATCCCATTTCGTGAGTGACACAAATCATTGTCATGCCGTCTTCAGCCAGTTCAATCATGGTGTCGAGCACCTCTTTAATCATCTCAGGATCAAGCGCAGAAGTAGGCTCATCAAAAAGCATAATCCGAGGACGCATGCAAAGTGATCGCGCAATTGCAACGCGCTGCTGTTGACCTCCAGACAACTGGCCTGGATACTTATCCGCCTGCTCAGGAATTTTCACTTTCTCTAAAAAGTGCATCGCTGTTTCCTCAGCTTCTTTTTTTGGAATCTTTCTCACCCAAATAGGTGCTAGCGTACAGTTATCTAAAATACTTAGGTGTGGAAATAGATTGAAATGTTGAAAAACCATTCCAACTTCAGATCTAATTCTATCAATATTCTTTATATCGGATGTTAATTCAGTTCCATCGACAACGATTTGACCAGTCTGATGCTCCTCAAGCGCGTTAATGCAGCGAATAAGAGTTGATTTTCCAGAACCTGACGGGCCGCAAACGACAATTCGCTCTCCTCTATTCACAGTTAGATCAATGTCGCGCAACACGTGAAAAGAGCCAAACCATTTATTCATGCTCTCAACTTTAATTGCAACTTCATCAGAGACTTCAAGTTTTAATTTCTCAGCCATTTAGCTATCCCTTTTCTAACGTCTATCAGTTTCAAGCTGGCGTTCTAACCATTGAGAATATTTCGATACGCTAAAACATATTACAAAGAAAATTGCAGCAGCGGCTCCAAATAGCTCCCAATATACTCCGTTCCAATCAGTTGAGGACAAAATTGGCCCTCGGATCATTCCAACCAGATCAAACATAGATATGATCGATACCAAAGTTGTATCCTTCAACATACCAACTGATACATTTACAATACCTGGTATCGAAATTTTCAACGCCTGAGGAAGTATTATGAAGCGCATTGATTGAGTGTAATCAAGGCCTATACTGTCTGCAGCCTCATATTGCCCTTTAGAAAGTGCCGCTAGTCCCCCTCTAACAACCTCAGCAATATAAGCGGCATTGAAGAATGTCATCATAATCAAGACTCGCAATATAAGGTCGATGGAGGTATCAGGCGGAAAGAAAAATGCTAAAATAACATTTGCAACAAACAAAAGAGTTATAAGCGGGACGCCTCTGATAAATTCAATGAAAACCACACAAATCCATTTAATTATAGGCATGCCTGACTGGCGGCCCAGCGCCAATGCTATTCCGAGCGGAATAGAGAGACAAACTGCAATTGTACCCAATAAAAGATTGAGCATAAAACCACCCAAATCCCTTGAAGGAACAACTTCTAATGAAAGAAGGCCATCGTTTAAATCAACAATATAACCCCCAATAATCCACCAGAGGTTAGCGGCAATAAGGCTAATCAAAACTGCTATTGCAAATGATCGACTGGAAAACCTGCGATAACAAACAACAGCAATCACACATCCTAAAAATGCAGATACTGAGGTTAATATAGAGCCTCCCCAAATTAACCAAAATGCAAGAAATGGATAAACAGCACTAAAAGCTAGAAGCCCGCGCGGCAGTTTCCGAAACAAAATTGGAGCCAAAGCAACAAGTAGCAATATTGATGCTAAATTTGGCCTCCAATACTCTGATGAAGGGTATTTAAAACCGTAAATCAGCTGCGGAAATCTTTCATTCAGTACAGCAAAACAAGCTCCGCTTTTTCCATCTAATAAGTCGTAGCATTCTCGAACAGTTTTCGCGTCCCAAATACCATTAAAAAACCATGGTGCGGCAGCTACAACTATTGAGTATATGAACCAAAGTGAGACAAATGTCATAATTGTATTAAATGCTGACGAAAATAAATTCTCGCGGATCCACTTAAACAAACCCCTCTCAGCTGCAGGAGGGATGCGTTCTGATATCATATTCTTGCGAACAAATGAATTATTATCCCCAGACATATCTAGCGCTCCTTCAACATAATACTGCGATTATAAACGTTCATGATCGCTGATATGCTGAGACTGATGACTAAATAGAACAGCATTAATAGCAACACAGCCTCAATCGCGCGGCCAGTCTGATTCAAAGTTATACCGCCAAGCGTACCCGTGATGTCCATATAGCCAACAGCTAATGCTAAAGAACTATTCTTGGTGATGTTTAGGTAAAACGAAATTAGCGGAGGGACGATGACCCTGAGAGCTTGGGGCAAAATAACCAGGTTCATAATAAAGTTGGGCCTCATTCCGAGAGCCCCTGCTGCTTCACTTTGACCTTTATCTACAGACTGAATACCGGCTCTCACAACCTCTGCTATAAAAGCCCCAGTGTATATCGAAAGCGCAAACCATAGTGAAATCAAAGATCCCCTGGCATGTATTCCACCTTTGAAGTTAAAGCCTTTTAATTCAGGGTATTCGAGAGCAATAGGATTTCCGAGTGCAAAGTATATCAATATTGTTGGAATAAAAAATATTCCGACGCTAGTCCAGCGAGTCTCTAGTAACTTACCCTCTAAGTACAGTTTTTGTCGTGCATAGTAACGAAATACAAAAACACCTATAATAGAAAGAATAAACGTAATAATAACTATTAAAGAGCCGTCATTGAATACAGGTTTAGGTATGTAAAAACCTCTACCTGTAAAAGCAAAAGCATCCCATAGCATGGTTGCCTCTGGGTTCTCTCCGCGAAAAGCTTTTGGTTGAGGCAAGAAAGCTAGAAATACAGAATGTATAATCAATATCCAAATAAGAACTGGAACATTTCTAAATATTTCAACATAAATCATCATAAGTTTTGCAACGATCCAATTGTTGGATAGTCTTAAAATACCAGCAGTCACACCAAAAAAAGTAGCTGCGATACATCCCAAAAACGCTACCAAAAGAGTGTTGAGTACTCCAACGATTGAAGCTCTTAAATGAGTTGATTGACTGTTATACTCGATTAAGCGTTGATTAATGTCATAACCAGAAGGTTCGCCTAGAAAACTGTAGGAAATATTCAATCCGGCTGCAGCTAAGTTTTCTAGTAAATTTTTCCCTAAATATGCCATCGCGCATATCAGTATGAATAAAGCAAAAAACTGGAATGTATATGACCGATAACGCTTATCATTCAGCAGCATAGAGAGCTGAAATTTGTCACGTCTCACTAACTCAGATGTATTCATATAAATCTCAACCTGGAAATGCCAAAGTTAATCGCAGCAAGCTAAAAATTTTAAAGCATTTACGCAATAAAAAGGGCGCAATAATGCGCCCTTTTGTAATCTAATAAGCTATTAACGGAAAGGTGGCGAATAAATCAACCCACCGTCTGTCCATTTCGCATTAACACCGCGAGCCAATCCAATGATTGTTCCTGCGCCAATGTTATTTTCGAAAATTTCACCGTAGTTACCTGAAACCGCAATAGCTCTTTTTGCCCACTCTGCATCAAGGCCAAGCATTTCACCTAGTGTACCTTCGCTACCAAGAAGACGGTTCATCTCAGGGTTGTTAGTGCCCTTTGCCATTTCTTCAAGATTTGCTGAAGTAACACCTAGCTCTTCTGCAGTGATCAGTGCGTTCAACGTCCAGCGTACTACGTCACCCCAGTTGTTATCACCATGACGTACAAGAGGACCAAGAGGTTCTTTTGATACGATTTCTGGTAACACCACGTGATCTGTTGGAACTTCAAAGTTTGCACGTCGTGCAGCAAGTGCTGATCGGTCAGTTGTGAAAACGTCACATGCACCAGCTAAGTAGTTAGTTACTGCTTCAGATCCAGTTTCTACTGGCACTGGCTCATAAGACATATTGTTTGAACGGAAAAAATCCGCCAAGTTTAGTTCTGTTGTAGTACCAGTTTGGATACAGACTGTCGCGCCATCTAACTCAGTCGCTGAGCTTACACCAAGATCAGCTTTAGCCATAAAGCCCTGACCATCGTAATAGTTCACACCAACAAATTCGAACTTAAGATCAACATCACGGCTGAACGTCCAAGTTGTGTTTCGTGCCAACATGTCGATTTCACCTGAAGCCAACGCGGTAAAACGTGTCTTACCGGTTGTTGGAACAAATTCTATGGCGTCAGAATCGTTCAGAACTGCAGCTGCAACAGCTCGGCATACGGCTACGTCAAAACCTTGCCAAACGCCGTTTGCATCAGGTTCTGCGAAACCTGGAACACCAGTTGAGACGCCGCAATTTAATTTGCCTCGCGCCTGAACATCATCGAGTGTGCCAGCGAACGCAGCACCTGCAGCGAGACCAGCTACAGTCACTGCACTAATAATAACGGATTTTTTCATATTTACCTCTTCCTGATTTAGCCTTGAGAATTCAAAGCC
>CAYMIR010000121.1:1417-4709 GCA_964390655.1 uncultured Marinovum sp. | reverse complement strand
CATCCGAATTATGAACCTGTTATTAGTGAACGAAATGCTCTTCGATATTGATAGGTAACTTAGCTGGCAAGCTCAGCTAGCACTTTCAGATTAACTCTTAGAAAAAGTATATAATGATCCAATATGCTGTATTTAAAAAGATCTTAATAATAACGGCTCTGGTTACTATTATCCCATCATCTATCTGGGCATCTGACTATCCAAGCGAAAAGTCTTTTTTTGTCATGGATGGGAGCTGTTGCGGGGGAGAGGAAACTGACCCTCATGCTGTTCATGGAATAGAAACTGAAACAGGCGCTTTTGTTTTATCTGGCAAAATGATCGACCAAACTGGAACGGAAGATGGTTTTATAATAAAAATTCCCGGATCACTTCCAGATGAAAAGATTTTTCTAAATGAAGAAGAGGAATTTAATTTCGACTGGTTTGTGAAACTTGGCAACGTGAATAAAAGAGACGGGATAAATGCTGCGGCTTCTTCTGAAGGTTACATATTTGCAGTTGGCTACATGCAAAGTCAGCGAGGATTTATAGAAGGGTATCTCGTAAAATTAGACGAACGTTCAGGAGATATTATTTGGGACCGTTCTTTTCCCAGCAACAAAAAAAATAGTGAAGGTGCCATCGAGTCTATCATTAGAACATCAGATAATGGAATGTTAGTCGCGGGCGTCAAAAATGCTGAAAAGGGCACTCTCGAAGGGTTCAAGTCATATGGAAATCCAGTAAGTGGAAATGCATATGTAATGTATTTTTCTGAGAGCCAAATATATTCTGAAATTGCTCCAGAAAACCCTATTTGGGAAGTTGAAATCAAGGGAGCAGTATCGGTAAAGCATTTGGCGGAAGTACCAGATGGCCATGGTTACATTTTGGCGATGCATGCTGACGGGGACGCTGCTGAGGCAAAAGTTTTAAAGATTTCCACTTCTGGCGAGTTCGAATGGGAACTTGATGTACCGAAGCACGGCGAGCTAACTGCAATAGTAGCAACCCACAAAGGATATTTTTTATCCGGTCACAAAGAAGATCAATCAGGTGGAATTGATGCAAGTATGTCTATGATTTCGCATTCTGGTAGGTTCGTTTGGAATAAAACTTTTGGTAACCCAACTGGAGGTGATTTAATTTTCTCGGGATTGGATAGTGGTAACCGGAAATTAATTTATGATGAGTGCTGGGGTATTACGCAGTTTAGAAATGGTTTAGTTTTAGCTTGTGGTACAGGAATCGAAGAATGTGCTGAATTAAGTGATAACCTTCTCTTGGTTTGTGAGGATGACCCTCGAACTACTTGGAGAAGTTATCTGGTTCATACTGACTTTTCGGGAAATTTAGTTTGGCAGCGAGCAAGTTCTTTTATTTTTGATGATGACGAAGATGAAGATGTTTCTTCCACTGCATCTGAATGGGTGTTTACTACAGCCAATGGTGACCTTGCTTCGGTAGTTGATCTTGATTTTGGTATGGGAATAGAGGTTTTGAAATAGCTTTAAGTTTGATTTTAAGATTTCATTCAATAACCGTTAATCTAGGATATTTTATTTGACTGATGTTAATGCCTGTGAGAGGTTTAGATATGGCCTCGGAAAACCAACATAACACTTGTGATTGTTGTAGCAGTGATTGTAACTGCAGCAGTTGTGGCTGCGGTGACTTAGATAATTGTGTAAGCTGTGATTGTTGCGAGACGGATTGTACAAAAGAAGCAGAGCATTGTCTTTGTGATTAGCCGCTGAGTCCACTTTATCACAATTTAGAAACTCCACTAGAAAAGTGGTTCTAGTTTTGGATCATACTTCATATAAGCAAATTAAAATCTACCTGTAGGGATTTTAACTAGAAGCTACCCTGTATTCCCATTTCATTTGAGCTGTCAAACCGAACGGTTAAGGCTATATCTAAATCTATATAGGCATCTTGAAAAGAAGAAACGTATTCTTTGAATACACTTTTAAATGTTTCCATTGCATCAAACTCGTCACCCAGTCTTACAATCACACAGTCGTGAGCAGGATAAGCAACAATATCCTGTTGTTTTAGGCGAAGAAGAGTTTCAGTAAGTACATTTGCCTCGTGGTAGGATAAGTCATTGGTGAAGTTCAGGCGTTCTTTATCCAAACATTTCAAAGCAGGGTAAGCATCTAAACACAGATCACGGATGTGGATAAACTCTTCGACATCACCCAGTATCTCATCGTCTGGCGACGGCTTGCTCTTATATGGATTGCCGCTGCCGGTGAGTTCCATGATAACTTGTTTCACCTTTTGACGCGCGTTGTCGATGTTCGGTATTTGACATACTACACGTTGGTAGACATCCCACCAAACTCCAATCATGTTCATAGGCTTGCCTGTCAAAGATGTAAGCAGACATAATATCATAGCATTTACATCAACATGAACGACAGGCTTGTTATCTATTGTGAAACTAAAGCGTTGGTCTGCTTCAAAATCTGTCCAACCACCATACCACCTTCCACCAGACTTTATTGAGCCATTGTGAAAAATACGTTTGGCAGAGGAATAAAATTCATCATCTATTGGGTTATATAGAGGGTGTTCTGCCCAATAAGTATTCATTTCTTTTATTGGTCTATAAGCCAGTGCATAATCTTTACCAAACTTATGCTTAACTTGTCTGATACCAAGCGTAGGAGCTGCACGGTTTTGGTTTTCCCTAGCTCTTTTATTCTCGTATGTTTCAGGCTCATTAACCAAAACGTAAGGGAGGTTTGATTCTACAAATGTAGCCATTTCTAGAAAGTGTTTTGGTAAGCGTTTGGCTTTTATCCAGTTGGGTTTTCCTAACCCCATATGTTCAATTAGATAGTTCGGGAAGTCTGTGGTAGCGCCGATATAGTCATGTGCTTTTAGAAGCTTGTATACCTCTTTTACAGATTGGTTGCTAACATGAGGAAATAAACCCCAAAGCTTTACGTTGTTGTTTCCTATCCACCAATCGAAAGCTTGGCCATTTACTTTTTTCGCTATTGCAAGGAAAGATGATAAGATGATCTCGTACTTTTTATTTAGTGATAAACCTAGCTCTTCAGCTAGTGATTTAACTAAAATATTAGCTGCTCCGTTGTGCGGTAGATATGATGGTTTGAAATACATGCTGCTCTTTGCTTGCAATTTTCGTGCCGAAAAAAATTTTACATGCAGGCGTAATATTGGCTGCTAAACATTCATGGCATTAACCGCAAAGCATAGTGTTTAAAATATTAATTAAGCTGTTCGTGATTGAGAATAACATCTGAGATAAAAATTGTTCTACAATTCAGTTTGA
>CAYMIR010000121.1:0-1317 GCA_964390655.1 uncultured Marinovum sp. | reverse complement strand
GGGATTATGAAGGCCAGTAGTTCCAGAATGTCCAATCCTGCAATACGCACCCGGTACAATATTCAGCATGTCAGCGAAATCCTCAGACCCCGTGGCGGGTTCCTCTGTGCCAGAGATATTCTCCTTGCCAACGATATCCTCAGCAGCCTCTAGATAAGCTTCTGAGAGCTTTTCATCGTTTACCAATACGTCGAAAGTATTACGATTATCTAGGGTGATTTCTACACCGTAGGCAGTAGCGAAACCCGAACATAGTTCGCGCATTCGGCGGTCGGCTAAATCGAAGACTTCCTGCTTGAAGTATCGAATTGTGCCTGCCAGTGTCGCAGTATCTGGAACGATATTATAGGCTGAGCCAGAATGAATTTGTGTTACTGATAATACGCAAGTCTCTAAGGGCGCGACGTTGCGCGAAAGGACAGTTTGAATACTTCCGACCAGATCGGAGGCGATGACTAATGGATCGCGTGACTGGTGGGGCATCGCCGCGTGGCTTCCTTTGCCCTGAATAGTGATATCAAAAAAAGACGCACCCGCCATAGCTGGGCCTTTGCAGATTCCAACAGTACCCGGCCGTCCATTTGGTGTGTTGTGCATGCCATAGATTTCATCGCAAGGAAACCTCTCAAATAGCCCATCAGCGAGCATGCCTCGCGCTCCACCTAATCCTTCTTCGGCAGGCTGGAATATAAGGACGGCGATACCTGTGAAATCACGTGTTTCCGCTAGATGTTTAGCTGCCCCCAGCAGCATGGTGGTGTGGCCGTCATGACCGCAGGCATGCATTACGCCAGGTGTTTTAGAAGAGTAGTTTAGGTTAGTTAGTTCGTCGATTGGTAAGGCGTCCATATCAGCTCTTAAGCCCACCCGTCGCGACCCTTCGTTCCCTTTGATAATGCCTACTACCCCTGTACCCGCAATGCCGGTATGTATCTCGTCCACGCCATATTCTTTAAGTTTCTCAGCAACAACGCCTGCTGTGCGATACTCAGTAAAGCCTATTTCGGGGTGTTGGTGGAGATCCTTGAAGATTTCGATTAACTCATCTTTTGCAGCTTCTATAATGGGCAGGTTTTTCATTTTATTCTCCTTAATTAGTCATCTCAAAAATTTAGTAAAAAATTATAATCCCCAATCCTAAAGCAGATGCTGGCGATCAGCTTCATTTTCGGAACTGTGGCATAAGTCACTAACCCTTTTAACTATGTGGATCAGTTTGTTTTGGGAACTCTCTTCTATTTAGCCAAATTATGCCGCTACCGATCGCTGTCGCAATAATATTTATCCAAACTATTTCGTTGGCTAAGCTAGGTGGCA
>CAYMIR010000120.1:0-4753 GCA_964390655.1 uncultured Marinovum sp. | reverse complement strand
GTTGTGGTTGTTGAAGGAAATAAGGTCGAGGAGTTTGACTTTGAGTCAGATAACCGGCGGCAACTTGCAGGTAATATATACTTAGCAAAAGTTACACGAATTGAACCGTCATTGCAGGCGGCTTTTATCGATTATGGTGGAAACCGACATGGCTTTCTAGCTTTTTCGGAAATTCATCCTGATTATTATCAAATACCAATAGCTGATCGTGAAGCCTTAATGGAAGAAGAACGAGCTTTTTCTGAAGCTATGCGAAGAAAAGATGATGATGAGGCAGTAATACAGATTGATGAAAATGATCTTTCGAAAGAAGAAAAAGAGAGCGCTTCAGAGAGTCCCAGAGGCTTAGATGCGTCAAGTTCAATAGAAGATAATAGTAATCAAGTTAATACTGTTGAGGGTGTAGAGCAAACAACAGAAGTAAAATCTAAACGGTTAGGCAGTAAGCGAAAGGCTATACCAAAAAAGAAGGCTGAAAAAAATAAAACCAATACAGAAGACACTCAATCAGTCGAAACCAAAGAGGAAAAAAAGCCTCGTGGCAGGCCTAGAAAATCTATTAAGCCTATTGCTGCAAATATTGAAACTGAATCAAGTGATGAAGTGGTAAACTCAGATGATTTAGGAAGCCAAGTTAATGAGAAAAAATCTGGTTTAGAAGTAGCTGACAGCAATGGGTCCAGCCGTGATAAACGTCGTTATAATAGGCGTGCTCGTAAAAAAAGTGATGACATTTTAGAGAAGGACCAACGGTCCAGTGAAAAAGATACCGGTGCAGAGATAAAAGAAAAAGCAGAGGGCGAGGTAGGCGTTGACCCTAAAAAGGAAATAGAGCCAGTTTCCGAGATTGATGATGATTTAGATATTAGGCGCATAAGAAAGCCCCGACAGCGTAGATATAAAATTCAGGAAGTAATTAAAGTTCGGCAAATCATGTTGGTTCAGGTCGTTAAAGAGGAGCGTGGAAACAAAGGTGCAGCACTTACTACTTATCTATCGTTAGCTGGGCGTTATTGTGTACTCATGCCAAATACAGCTCGTGGTGGAGGAATTAGTAGAAAAATTACAAATCTTTCCGATAGAAAAAAATTAAAAGAGATTGCTAATGAAATAGATGTTCCTGTAGGCGCTGGTCTTATCGTTAGAACTGCGGGAGCAAAGAGAACCAAAACAGAAATTAAACGTGATTATGAATATTTACAGCGCCTCTGGGAACAAATCAGAGAATTGACCCTTAAATCAATAGCTCCAAACAAAATTTATGAGGAAGGAGATTTGATAAAAAGATCTATTAGAGATCTCTATAATCGCGATATAGACGAGGTTCTTGTAGAGGGTGAGCGTGGTTATAAAAATGCGAAAGACTTCATGAAAATGATAATGCCTAGCCATGCGAAAAATGTTAAACATTATCATGATGGACTTCCTCTTTTTGCAAGATACCAGGTCGAAAGTTTTTTAAGTGCAATGTTCAATCCGGTAGTCCAGCTCAAATCGGGCGGATACATTGTTATTGGGATAACAGAAGCGCTAGTTGCAATTGATGTGAATTCGGGTCGTGCAACCAAGGAGGGTTCTATTGAAGATACCGCTTTAAAAACAAATCTAGAAGCAGCTGACGAAATATCCCGTCAGCTAAGATTAAGAGATTTGGCCGGCTTAATTGTTATTGATTTTATCGATATGGATGAGCGAAAAAACAACGCCAGTGTCGAAAGAAGAATTAAGGATAGATTAAAATCTGACAGAGCACGCATTCAGTTGGGTCGCATCTCAGGATTTGGCTTGTTAGAAATGAGTAGGCAGAGATTAAGGCCTGGAATGTTAGAGGCAACAACCCAAAGCTGCCCCTCATGTCACGGAACTGGTTTAATTCGATCAGATGACAATCTTGCTTTATCCATACTTCGGCAAATTGAAGAAGAGGGCGTTCGAAAGCGATCTCAAGAAGTGGTTGTGAAGTGTCCTGTTAGTGTTGCTAATTATATTATGAACCAAAAACGTGATTATATAGCATCGATCGAAAGGAATTATCGTCTATCCGTGCGAGTTGAAGGGGATATAAACTTAGTAAGCCCAGAATATTCTATCGAAAAGTTAAAGTCGGCAACTCGTGTACTGACTGAAGAGGAACCGGAGCTTGTAACAGCCGATGGTATAATGGAAGTCTCAGAAGAAGAAACAAACGAAAACCTAAAAGACGAGGACGAAAAACCCAAAAAAAGTCGTCGTAGGCGTCGCCGTAGAAAAAAACATTTTGCGAATGAAGAAGATGTAAAGTTAAATCAGGAAGAGTTTGAAGAGGCAACTTCTTTACTTAATGATATGCCTGAAAATTCATCACCAAATAAAAAAAATATATCCAGCCAAAAAAATGAAGATAAAAAGAGCATTCAGAAGAGAAATAAAAGTAGAAAAAATAATACTACTGGAGAGTCTTTGCCAAACTCAACCCAAGACATCGTAAGTCTTGAAGCTAGTGAACCATCTGATTTAAAAGTTACCAAAAAAGCAACCTCCACCAAAATTATAGACGAAAACAATGCGACAAATGATCGAAATGAACCATCAAAACAAGAAAAGAAATTATCAAAAAAAAGCGCAAATAATGAAGGTTTAGGCTTAAATGATGAAGGTGATGACGAAAACTCAAAACGGAAACGTCGTGGGTGGTGGTCTTTGAAAACTTAACTTTGTTCAACGCTCGATTATAAACAAGTAAAAATTGGTTTCTTGAAGTCTTTGTATTATCTGATGGCCCTGCTCACTGCAAAAGTGAGGAATATCTACCAAAGCAGCAGGATCATCGGTAAGCAATCTAATTCTTTCGTTTTGTGAAATATTCTGGATTGCTTTTCTTAGTTTCAAAACTGGGAGAGGGCATAGAAGACCCCTTGTATCTAGCTCAATCAATCTTATACCCCATTAAATGACCATCAAATAGACTAGTGCAGTTCAATCAATATGTACAGCGTGACCTTTTACAAATTCTAAACTATTAAGACGTTATGTTTGGAATCGAAATAATTGATGCAAACTTGCTGCCAGGGCTTATTGTAGCTTTTGTCGCTGGGCTAATTTCTTTTTTAAGCCCCTGCGTTCTTCCTATTGTTCCTCCCTACATAGCCTATATGAGTGGCGTCGCTTTGACCGAAATAGAGAATAGAAAAGGGCGTCAAAAAATAGTTTTTACCGCATTATTTTTTGTTTTAGGACTGTCAACTGTATTTATTTTTTTAGGATTTTCAGCATCAGCCATAGGAGCAATATTTTTTGAATATCAAACATTATTAAATACGATTGCTGGTCTTATTATAATGTTGTTTGGGCTTCATTTTCTGGGTATTTACCGTTTGCAATTCTTGGACAGGGAGGCCAGATTTGAGGTTGAGAACTACCAAGGAACAGTTTTTGGTTCTTATGTACTTGGCCTTGCTTTTGCCTTTGGTTGGACGCCTTGCATTGGTCCTCAGCTAGGGGCTATTTTGAGTTTGGCAGCGTCAAACGGGTCCATCGTAAAAGGCACTGTGTTATTGGCTTTTTATGCAATGGGTCTTGGAATACCTTTTTTACTTTTTGCAATTTTTATTGATAGGTTGGAAGGGTTTCTTAAGTTCTTTAAGCAGTACTTCAAAATAATTGAACGAATAATGGGTCTATTACTTTGGACGGTAGGTCTGTTGATGTTAACCGGCGGCTTTTCTTCTATCTCATTCTGGCTACTAGAAACATTTCCGGTTCTTGGTATTCTCGGATGACGTTAGGTATTTTCAAGTCTTTTTAGTAAATCAACCAATACGAGGTTCCTTATTAAAGAAGCCAGGCTTACGGAGTTTAGTTCGCGGGCTGAGTCTAATTCTGAAACTAACGCGTTTACGCTAATCTTTTTTCTATAAGCTATTTTGCAAAACTCTTCCCAGAATTTATCCTCTATACTTACCGATGTTCGATGGCCTTTAAGAGTTAGTGAACGTTTTTTTGGTATTGTAGACATTTATTCCGTTAGAAATTAATTAAAATTTTACAAATATTCACTTGCGAAAACTATCAAGACTTACGATTTCTCCAGTCGCTTTCTTTATTTTGTCTCTATTGTCCTCATCTGGGTTTGAAATTGCTGGCTCTTCAGTATTATCTTCCTCGTCACTAGTTTCAAATCTCAAGCCAAATTCAACTGAGGGGTCCACAAAAGTAAGTATAGCTTCATAGGGTATAACTAAATGCTCTGGGGTATCTCCAAAGTTTAATGTTACTGAGAAACCATCATCTCTAACATCTAGATCATCATACCAGTGTTGCATCACAACTGTTATTTCTGTTGGATATCTTTCTTTTAGCCAAGGAGCCATTTCGACTTCCGCATGATTAGTATCAAAGGTTATGAAAAAATGATGCTCGCCTGGTAAGCCATTATCTTTTACTTCTTTCAGAACATCTTGGATCAGGGACCTCATCGCATTGTGCATTAAATTGCCATAATCGATTTCATCTGCCACGTTTTACTCCTCATACCCTTCAAAAAACCAAAATCTATTGAAAGGGCTTACCGCGCTAATTATTTTAAGTGTAGGCTTCTGTTGCCAGGTGCCTACGGACCCCGCCAAACCTAGCTAGAGGTTTGGACTTAGATTTCAGTATCTCCGACTGCTTACGCAGCCATCGCTACTGGAGCACGATTGTCATTTGCAATTGTACATTTTGCGCCGATAACGGTGGCTTCCCGCCGAAACAAAGCTAACTCTTTTAGACGTCC
>CAYMIR010000119.1:0-4759 GCA_964390655.1 uncultured Marinovum sp. | reverse complement strand
TCAAATTTAGCACTCCATTTTTCTTTGGAAAAGATTGGTTTTGCGTCTGTCATAGTTCCAGTAGTTATAATATCACCAGCAGACAGAGGATCTTGGTTTTTGATCTTAGACAAACCACTATGTAAATATCGGATTGCAGAAACTGGACCATCCAAAACATTTGCCCCGGTGCCCTCTTCTTCTAGTCTGTCACCTCTATACAAACTTACGCCTACATCAATTAAATCTTTCTCAGTTCTGTCATTCACCTTAAACTTCTTTCCCACAACCAAACATCCGTGAAGCCCACCCGATGCAATTGCATCTGTTAATGAAAACTTCCAATTTGGATATATAGAATCAACAATTTCAAAACCTGGAGCGATCCAATCAAGATATATTTCAGAGTTATCAGAATCATTTTTTGGCTTTTGTTTTAAACAAACTACTATCTCAGGTTCAATACGAGGCTCACAAAACTGGCTCAGGTCAACGGTTAAAAAATTTGATTCAAAAAAAATAACACTTCGTGTCGTCATCGGTCCCCAAATTGGTTCACCCACGTCGTAAATGTTCCAAATGTTTCGATTTGTGAAACCAATTTTTCTACCTATTATTTCAGTTTTGCCTAGTTTCTGTCCCACAATTCCGGCTACATCGTAGGCTTCCTGAAGGGAAATAACTAAACCTCTTTTTGAAAACGGTTCAATCTGCTTGGCCAAACTAATTGAACTGCTTATTTCGTTTGCTATCTCTTCAATATTCATAAAGGCACTCAAATAAATGATTGATCAAAAGATATTATTCTAAGGGTTAACTTTGCGTCTACTTTGATACTCAAATAAACCTATTCCTCCAAAAACTAACAACATTGCAATCAAATGAAAGAGGGCAAATTTTTCACTTAGTAAGACAACAGCCATGATGGCAGAGAATATTGGAACTAAGTTAGCATATAAACCAGCCGATCCTGGGCCTATTAAATCAACACCGCGCATGAATAAAATTTGAGATAAAAAAGAAGGCACAAGAGCAATATAAAGGACGATTGCACATCCTCTGGCTCCAGGTATAACCGTTCCATATGTAAAACTTTCTACAATCATAAGTGGGATAGTCATCAGGAACGCAGCAACCGAAAAATAAGCTAGCATAACCATACCAGAGATTTTTGGTCTACTTTTCAACCCTACCGTATACATAGCATAAAAAGAACAAGCGAAGATCATTAATAAATCTCCATTATTGAAAGTTAATTGCATTAACTTTTCAAACGAACCTTGTGTGACGATGACAACAACACCCAATAAGGTCAGTAAAAGACCTGAAAATTGCAATTTATTAATGCGATCACCAAAAAGCATAAAAGAACCAAGCAAAATCATGCCTGGCATGGTACTCTGAATAATGCCCAAATTAACGGCTGTAGTACTGTGTGCGGCAATGTAAAAGAAAGCATTAAACAAACTCAGACCACAACCACCCATAATGAGTAACCACTTTAATCTTGGTTTAATAACTGGCCATTCGGCAATCATTTCTCGCCAGTAAAAGCTTACCAGAATTACAACAACTATACCCCAACGGAAAAATATAAGCAGCATAGGAGAAACCTCCCCAACTGCGAGACGGCTGGCAATTGTATTACTACCCCAACCTAATGTCGCCACAAATAGTAAAAGAGGCGAACTGGCATAAGCCCGCGAAAGTAAATGAGATTTCATAAAAGGGGTTTCGCTTTTTTATTATTTCGTAGACTAGTTGTTTTAATTGTAAACAACTTTCTAGAATACTTAATACTAGTCAAGTTTTCGTCTAGGATAATTTTTGAAATGAAATGAGTATTAAAGTTTCTTGGACAAACTAACAAATGAGAAAGCAGCTAATGCAGATACCCAAAATAGATATTTCTGGAATTGAGAACAAAGAGTTTCCTAAATCACTATTACAGGATTTTTTTAGTGCTTATAATGAATATGGTTTCGGATATATTATTAATCACGGAATTGACAAAAATCTGGTAGAGCAACTTTTTCAAGTTTCAAAACATTTTCACTCGCTGTCGCTTTCAGAAAAAATGAAAGTGGCGCTTGATCACAAGCATCGTGGTTATATCGCAATTAATACCTCTACTGACGTGAACTCAAAACTTGCAGATGTCAAAAAACCAAATCAGTCAGAGAGTTTTATGATGATGCGTGAAGATAAATCTGAGCTACCCAATGTATATCTCTCAGGCCCAAATCAATGGCCAGAAATAGAAAATTTTAAAGAAGTTCTAGAAAAATATACATCCCAAATGACAAAGCTTGGCAGAAATTTGATGCGGCTAGCACTCCTTTCCTCAGGCATTAGCGATCTAAGTGTAATGAAATCATTTGATACACCAACTATTTGGTTAAGGCTCCTACACTATCCACCAATTCCAAAAACTAGCCCAAGTGACTTATATGGTTCTGCACCGCATACAGATTTTGGCTGTCTAACAATTCTAGTACAAGATGAAATTGGAGGCTTGCAGGTACAGACCAAAGAAGGCGAATGGATCGACGTACCAAAAGTAGAAGAAAGTTTCGTTGTGAATGTGGGGGATATGCTCTCTAGGCTTACTAACGGACTTTTACGCTCAACGCCTCACCGTGTTATTAACAAAAGTGGTAGAGAACGCTTTTCCTGCCCATTTTTTTTCGATCCCCATACGAATGCTATTATTCAACCCTTAAATGGAACAGGAAAACCAAAATTTTCGCCCATAAATTTTGGTGAATTTTTACGAGAAGAATTAGAAGCCTCATACGAAAAACATAAAAAAGTATAAATTAAAAAAATTTTATAGCTCGACGTTTTAATCAGTAAGACTTTTTCATAATGTCCTCAAAAAACAAAAATAGGTGGCACAGACGCGTCACCTATTTTTATTTTGCTAGAAACAAATTTTTGCGTTTCTAAATTTGCTTATAAAAATTATTGATGAGATAAAACATGCCAAGGAGGCTTGATATGGACCTAACAGGTAAAAAGATTTTCATAAGTGCCGCTGGAGCCGGCATGGGTTACTCTGTTGCAAAACTTGCATTAAAAGCTGGCGCCAAGGTATATGCAACGGATCTTGAGCCCGCTGGACTAGACAAATTGAGTGCACTTGGAGCGGAAACCGAAACTTTGGACATCACGAAAGATGATTTAATTCAAGATTACTTTTTAAAAGCACCAGATTTTGATGGAATTGTTAATATGGCTGGTTGGGTCCACCATGGAACTATTCTGGATGTAAATGAAACTGATTGGAGAAACTCTTTTCTTATTAATTTGGATAGTATGTACTTTGTGATCAAAGCGGCCATCCCAGGTTTGCAGAGAAATGGTGGTGGCTCCATTATCAATATGGCATCCCTTGCTTCTTCAGTAAAAGGTTTCCCATTCCGAGCTGCTTACAGCACTTCTAAAGCTGCTGTTATTGGTCTCACAAAATCAGTAGCTGTGGATTTCATGAGTGATGGAATACGCTGTAACGCAATATGCCCAGGTACTATTGAGACACCATCTTTACTCGAAAGAATGGATAATATGGCCGAGAAGCTTGGCTCAAAAAAAGCAGCAAGAGAATGGTTCGTTTCAAGACAACCGATGGGACGGCTTGGTCAACCTGATGAAATAGCGTCTCTTATTATTTATTTGCTTTCAGATGCTGGCTCGTATGCAACGGGTCAACCGTTTATAGTCGATGGAGGGACCATAGCCTAAACAAGAGTTTTAATATTTTGTTTCTTATTAAGTAGTCTTCAAAACGAAATAAATTTTTTTAGCAGCATATGCTAATTTTTATTTTTCCAATATCAAACACTTCAAATTCAATTATATCGTCCGGTTGAGGGAAGTATGTTGGAAATGTAGAACCCGTCATCACTATTTGGCCCTTTTTTAATTCCAATCCACGCTTATTCAGAAAATCGGCAATCCAGATTACAGCATTAAAGGGGTTTTCTAGAGCTGCCCCAGTAACTGACTTTTCAATATTTCCATTAATGCTTTTAAAAACCTCGTTAATACTGAAATCAAGATGAGAAAAGTTTTGTGATTTAGTTCCAAGAACCGTGTTTGCATTCCAAGAATTGTCCGCGGTTTGAGAAATTAAGTCCACTTTAGGATAATCCGCATTCCTATCATCAATTAATTCAAAAGCAGGATAAACAGCTGAAACTTTGCTCATACAGTCCTCAACTGTCAGATTTTCAGCAGTAGCACCAAAATCTTGACCAATTTCTATGGCGAGCTCAAACTCAACCCCTAGTCGTCCATAATTTTTTAGGGAGATAACTTGATCACCTTTCAGAATAGTCTTAGAAAATAAGTTGCCTTTGAAGGAGGTATTTACGCCAAACATTTCCTGCATCGCTTTTGAAGTAAGAGCCAATTTGTAGCCTACTACATCACCTTTATGCGCCCAGACAGACTCTAAGGCGTCTTGTACAAAGTATGCATCCTCAAAACTTTCCAAACCAAACATTTCATTAAAGTTTTTATAAATGTTTTTAGCTTGTCTTTGTTCACTTATCCAATTAGCGGCCTCAACATATTTTGACATTTTAAAACTCCATGGTGTAATCTTCTAAATTTAGTCACAAATTAGCTCATTCGGTACAAACAATATACATTACATCACATTTTAATATCGACATATCATATCAGGTCGGTGATCATTGACGTCAAAATAACAAAGCGAAAATGATAAAAACATGAATGCTCCTAATATAATATTTATAATGGCAGATGATCATGC
>CAYMIR010000118.1:0-4830 GCA_964390655.1 uncultured Marinovum sp. | reverse complement strand
GAACCCGTGAAAGAAACCATTGAAACTGAGGGAGAGGCGACAAGAGCGGCACCAGTTTCACGATCGCCAGTTACGACGCTAAACACGCCTTCAGGAATACCTACGTCTTTTGCCAGCTTGCCTAAGAACATGCATGAAAGACCTGCTATTTCTGAGGGTTTGAGGATAGCACAATTTCCAGCTACTAACGCTGGAGCTACCTTTCTAAAAGCAACATTTAGTGGGTAATTCCATGCTGAAATTAGCCCAACGATACCAATCGGGTCCCTTCTGTAAACAACATCCCACTCAGCGGGGGGAAGTCCGCCCACACCTCCACCAGAGCTAACCGGTGTATCCTGCTCTGCGTCTAGAACGGCACCGAGCGACGCCCAGTACTTACCTTCACTAGCAGCGCCACCAAGTACCATTTCAGCTTGACGAAAGGGCTTGCCAACATCTGCAGCTTCAATTGCAGCTAAAACCTCGATATTTTCCTCAATACCTTGCGCCATGCGAGAAACTAAGTCACCCCTTTCTGAAGCGGGCATATTTGCCCAAGTACCATCTGACCAAGCAGCTTCGGCGGCACGAATAGCAACCCCGATGTCATTGGAATTACCTTTTGGCAGTTCGTGAAAAACTTCACCTGTCGCAGGATAATAGGTTGGCATCTTTTGGCCATCGATAGGATCAACAAACTGACCCCCAATAAACAACTTGTTATAGCACTCTGCCGTTAGCAGCTCCTGCACTTTGGCTAGTGATTTTGTTTTAGTGGTTCTAATCATTTCATTATTCTCCAAACAAAATTGAAAACTGAGAAGCGGCTAAAGCAACTGCAAGTGCAAAGTTCATAAGTCTCAGTAAATTATATGGTTGGGTAGAGATGAACCGGTAAGCATGACTGTTTTTGGTTTCAACAGTCGCATCTTTAATATTTGCAACTTGCGATTGAAGAGTTGCATCACCCCAGACAAATGTGAAAAGGGCGGTAGCAATTATTGGAACGCACAATGCTATTTCGTGTCCGGTAGTATCTGCAAACAAAATCAGGGCAAAATTAGCACTGTTAGCCATTAAAGCAATTGCTATCCCTGCAATTTGAAAAGAGATCGCATGAAATAAACCGTTTAGGCTAGGATCAGTTTGGCTCTCCAATTTCTATTCCTTTTATTTAAAATTAATTGATATTCATGAGTTTAATCATGGAATTTCGTTATCGCCACGAAAAAAAGTAATTTTGCCCATTAATGCAACTACAGTAGGGAAAAAAATGGAGGTCAGTATACCAAGGGTGAAAAACTAGAAGCAGTTAATTAGCGATAATTGTTTTGCCAAGTTTTATAAAATATAATCTGACTAGCACTTATAGCTTAATTCTTGTTAAAGGCTGCAAAAATAATTTATGTTTGAAATTCATGTTAAGGCAAAAGTTTTGTTAACCCAAAAACTCAAATGAATTAAATGGATCCTTTTAAATGGTAAATTTGAGATTTGATGCGTTCGATAAAATCAGTGAAGATGAACTTAGAAATATTCAATTTTCTAGGCTTAAATCAACAATAACGAGCGCTTACTCCAATCTAAATTACTTTAAAGAAAAATGTGAAAAAAAAGGCTTACATTTTGATGATTTAAAATCAATTGATGACCTTAATAAATTTCCTTTCACTACTAAAGAGGATTTTCGATCGAACTACCCATTTGATATGTTTGCGGTTCCTTTAAATCAGATACATAGAATTCACGCTTCAAGTGGAACTACTGGTAAGTCTACAATTGTTGGTTATACCAAAAATGATCTAGATACTTGGTCCCAGCTGACCTGTCGTTCTTTGGAAATAGGGGGAGCAAAGAAAGGAGATTGCATACAAATATCGTACGGCTACGGTCTATTTACTGGAGGTTTTGGCACTCATGATGGTGCCCATAAACTTGGCTGCACTGTGATACCAGTATCAGGTGGTCAAACGGAGAGACAGGTTCAACTTTTACTTGATTTAAAGCCCAACATTATTGCGATTACGCCATCTTATTTACTGACTATTGCTGATGAAATTGAAAGGCAAAATATTAACGTAAAACAAGATCTCTCACTTGAGTTAGCATTTGTAGGGGCTGAACCATGGACAGAGGCTATGCGGAGCGAAATCAATTCTAGATTAAACCTTCAAGCAATAAATTATTACGGTATATCAGAGATAATCGGACCGGGGGTGGCCTCTGAATATTTAGAAGACCTAGATGGTCCTACAATTTGGGAAGATCATTTTTTCCCCGAGATAATAGATCCCAAAACTGGCGAAGTTCTTCCTGATGGTGAATTTGGTGAATTGGTGGTGACGAGCCTGACAAAGGAAGCAACACCAGTAATTAGATATAGAACAAGAGATCTAACGAGGCTACTTCCTGGAACGTCGAAAACGATGAGACGTCTTGAGAGGTTTAAAGGAAGATCCGATGATATGCTTATCATTCGTGGCGTGAATATTTTTCCTTCACAAATTGAACAAGAAATATTAAAAATTCCAGCGCTGTCTGCTCAATATCAGATCCATGTAAACAAACACCAAAATCTTGACGAATTAGAAATTTGGGTAGAGCCTAGAGTTCAGGTAACCTCAAAAGAGTCACAAGAGTTGAAGTTTAAATTGGAAGAAAATATCAAAGCTTGGACTGGCGTTCGAGCAAAAGTATTAATTGTTCCGCCAGCCAGTATCGAGAGATCTATTGGCAAAGCGATACGGGTAATCGACAAAAGGAAAACAAAAAAAGGATAATTGTAATGGATATGGAAACGTTACTCCCTTTAGGAAAAGTCGACCCAGGTTTGCGAACCCCTTCAGAACCTTTGGATATTCATAAAGTTGCAGATCAATCTAAGTTAGTTGAGGAAATTGGCTATTCTTCTGTTATGACAGAAGAGACTAAAGATGATCCATTTACTGTTTTAACATTGGCGGCTAATTCCACGGAATCTCTCGGAATAGGCACTGCCGTAACAATAACTTTTCCTCGGAGCCCTACAGTAATGGCACTAAGTGCCTGGACCCTACAAAAGTTTTCAAAAGGTCGATTTACTTTAGGACTTGGGCCTCAGGTAAAAGCCCACATAGAGAGAAGATATGGAATAAAAGCTAACCCTTTAGGCCCATGGATGAGAGACTATGTTAAAGCAGTAAAGGCTGTTTGGAGTACATGGCAAAATGGCACTAAATTGGATTATCAGGGCGAATTCTACAATCTAAACCTCATGGTTCCTCTTTTTGATGCCGGTCCAATTGAACATCCTGAAATACCAATACACTTAGCTGCAGTGAACGAGTATATGTGTTTTGTAGCCGGCCAAGTTGCTGATGGAGTTAGACCTCATCCGGTTTGCACACCATCTTTTATAGAACAGGAAATGCTTCCACAAATACAAGCGGGTGCAAAAGCTGAAGGTAGGTCACTGAAACATTTCAAAGTTTCTATGAAGCCATTAATTGCTACGGCATCCAACGAGGAACAGCTACAAACTAAGATTAAAGATGCTCGTGCTCGAATAGCTTTTTATTTATCTACACCAGCATACATAAAAGCTTTCAGCCATCATGGGTTAGAAGATTTGGCCAACGAGGCAAAACTTCTATCTAGAGCACAAAAATGGGAGGAACTACCTCAACTCATTTCAGACGAGATTTTAGAAAAATTTGTAGTAATAGGTACATTTGATACGATTGGAAATAAACTCTTTGAGAGGTTTGGAAATGTCGTAACAAATTCTGAATTTTCTATCCCAGTCAACAATTCGGGCGATAAAGAAAAGTTAATGGAAATTATTAAAAGGCTGCAATCAAAGAGCACTAATGCTGCGAGATTAAATATTGAGGGGAATATATCAATAGACTCGAAAGTATGAATTTAAAAAGTGTGTATTTTATAGGTGGCCATTAAAACCAAATAAGAAGAGCTAAAAATGGACTTAACAAGTATAAATTTCTCTGAATTTAAAAATAAAAAAATCCTAATTACTGGTGGATCAACAGGAATTGGCGCTGAACTAGTCAGAGCCTTTGCAAAGCATGGCGCGATCATAGGCTTGCATTATCTGTCGTCTGAAGAGGCAGCAAATCAAGTTGCCTCAGAAATTCGCGATGAGGGCGGCTCTGTAGAATTAATTAGAGCGGATGCTAGCGACTCAAAGGCCCTGGCCGCTGCAGTAAATGAAGCTGCTGAACGTCTTGGTGGATTAAACGGCCTCATTAATAATGCAGGCGGAATGGTGCGCCGAGTCCCATACGCCAATGTTACAGACAAAGACTATGACGAGATCATGGATCTAAATGCCCGGTCAATAGTAGTCGCCTCGAAAGAAGCTTTGCCTTTCCTCAAACAGCATGGAGGTTTCGTGATTAACACAACATCAATTGCTGCTCGAAATGGGGCAAGTGGTGGTGCGGGAATGTACGGGTCTTCGAAAGCCTTCGTTTCGAATGTGACAAGGGGGATGGCCAAAGAATGGATACCGTTTGGTATTAGAGTCAATGCTGTTGCCCCTGGGGTGATCACGACGCCGTTTCATGAGCGTTATTCTACAAAAGAACAGCTGGACGCAATGCTCGCAACTGTTCCTCAAGGCCGATTAGGTGTTGCGGCTGACTGCGTCGGCGCGTTCTTGTTTCTTGCGTCTGAAAATCTGGCTGGGTACATTATCGGCCAAACTATAGAAGTAAATGGCGGTCAACTTATGCCATGAATAATGGCAAAATTTTCCGTATATTTGTTGTTTTGAGTTTTCACTATGGGCTAAATTTAGGCCTAGAGCCGTCGTGCTAGAGTGCATTAGGCGATTGAAAATTATATCCA
>CAYMIR010000117.1:0-4925 GCA_964390655.1 uncultured Marinovum sp. | reverse complement strand
AAATTGGCACCAACTGGGCAAGCACGGCGAGTGTTGCAACCTAAACTCTTGCAATTGCTTCTGTCTAAACCACTTATGTTTTCTTTGCATTTCACTTCATCATATCCGACTTCAGTAAACGCTTCTACTGGGCATGCGGTTAAACATGGTGCGGGACAGTTTGTACATGGATTTTTAAAACTCTGGTTAATTTTTGTTGTCTGATTAATTGCTAGGGCGCCTCGAAACGAAACAAAAAGGCCTCTATCTTTGTGAACGGCTAAGTGCACTGGTGATGACCAGACTGTACCAGATCTAAGTGCCCAAGAAAAAAATGGCTTGTATGGTTTCCCCCCAAAAGGATAAAGCGCAGTGCAGTCATTCTGCACCGCAATGTTATCAATTACTCGTTTTGACCAGCGGTCTAACGGGTTCTCGTCCAGGTCATTAAACTCTTCGCTTTCCTTAAAAATTATCCAGAAATTTGGCTCGTCAGGACCAAGTAGCAAAATAGACTGTGCTTCTTTTGGTACCGGGTCATTATCGTTAACTTGAAGTTCACCCAAAATAATTAATCCAGCAGAGCGAATATCTTTTTCTAAGGCGAAATTATCCATTTTTCTTGAAAGGAAGACCAAGGCTCCAGCCTAATTCCTGAGGCTTTTCGTCTTGCCAGTTCAGCCCAATTTCCATCTCTTTGTGGTCTCTTTCAGGACGGGATTTATAGGTTCGAAACATATGATCCCAAATAGAAAGAGCAAAACCAAAATTGGTATCATGCTCAATACGGTTACTAGAATGGTGTATCCTATGCATATCGGGCGTCACTATTACAAATCTTATAATTTTATCAATTCCGTTTGGGATATTGATATTTGCATGATTAAACATCGAACTTCCATTAAGTAATATTTCAAAAATTAAAATGGAAAGTGGATCTGCGCCTAGGGCATAAACTAAACCAATTTTAAAGACCATTGATAAAGCTATTTCGATAGGGTGAAATCTAATAGCAGTCGAAACGTCCATTTCGGTATCAGAGTGGTGAACTCTATGAATACGCCATAAAAACCCAATCTTATGAGTGAGTAAATGCTGTAGCCATATAAAGAAATCCAAAATTAGGATAACTACTATAAACTCAACCCAAAAGGGCAAACCAAGATGGTTAAATAAGCCAATACCCAATTTTTGAGCATCAAATGCGGCACCAATTGCGAGTAACGGCAAAGCAAACGCAAATAATCGCAAAGTTAGCACATTAAATACACTTACTGACCAGTTTGTAATCCACCTTCGTGTCTTACGTTTTGTGATTATCCTCCGTGGAAATATATATTCTACAGCTGCAAAAGCGACAAACAGCCCAAAAAATATGGATAAGCGTATTATTCCTTCCTGCTCCATTTCATCTCCCTTACAAAATAGTTAGGTAAGAATTCTCAATTGGCAATGAAGTTTGCTAATTTCTAATTAAAGAGCCTGCACCATGTTCTGTAAATAGCTCTAAGAGGCATGCATTCGGTACTCGGCCATCCAATATAACTACTGCTCGTACTCCACCATTTAAAGCATAAAGAGCCGTTTCAGTTTTCGGTATCATACCGTCAGAAATAGTTCCTTCTTTTATCATCTCTTTGATTTTTTGAGCCGATAGTTCAGTTATCACTTCGCCATCGCTATTTTTTACCCCAGATACATCTGTTAACAGCAGTAATCGGTCAGCTTTTAATGCCGCTGCAATGGCTCCAGCGGCTGTATCAGCATTTATATTAAATGTTTCACCATTTGGGCCATATCCTAAGGGTGCAATTACTGGAATGGTATCATTTTCAGTTAGTGTATTGATGACAGATGGATTGATCTTTGAGGGTAAACCGACCATTCCTAAATCTTTATTTGCCTGTTCGCATTCAATTAGTTTTGCGTCTTTTCCTGATAGTCCGACAGCGCGTCCGCCTTGATCGTTAATGGCTTGAACAATTTTTTTGTTAACGCTGCCGCTAAGAACCATTTCGACGACTTCCATCGTTGCCTCGTCTGTGACCCTTTTACCATTTATGAATTTAGACTCTATCTTTAGCTTTTTCAGCATTGCATTGATCATGGGGCCACCACCATGAACAATAATTGGGTTAATCCCAACTTGTCGCATCAACGCTACATCCCTTGCAAAAGTTTCCATACCCTGATCACTGGTCATAGCATGTCCACCAAGCTTAATTACAACAATAGCTTCCGTATATCTCTGTAAATATGGAAGTGCTTCAGAAAGAGTGCGCGCAGTAGCAATCCAGTCACGGTTCATATCTTGTTTTTTCATTTTCACTTCCCAAGGCTTAATGCTTTTTTCACCTATAGTATAAAAGGGCGCAAGTTAAAATTAGACTAACTTGGCAATAACAGATCTGAGGGTTTGAATTCCCCAGCCTTTCTCTGAAGATGTCAAAATGATTTCTGGAAACGCGGCTGGGTGTTTTTGCAGGTTGCTTCTAACCTGTTCCAGAGTGTTTTCGCGATCTTTTTCTTTAACTTTATCCAATTTGGTTAGAATTACTTGGAACGTGACTGCTGAGCTATCGAGCATAGACATAATTTCTGTATCAACTTTTTTGACGCCGTGCCTTCCATCGACCAGCATGAAGGCTCTGCGTAGAGATTGTCGGCCGGCTAGATATTGTTTCAGTAGATTTTGCCATTGCTCGACAATCTTAACTGGTGCGTTAGCGTATCCATATCCAGGAAGGTCAACCAAATAATGTTTTTCTGGAATAGAAAAAAAATTTATTTCCTGTGTGCGCCCGGGCGTATTGGAGGCTCTTGCTAGGCCTTTTCTGCCGGTGAGAGCATTTATGAGACTAGATTTTCCAACATTAGAACGACCTGAAAAACAAACTTCTATTTTGTCCGGGTTTGGTAATCCTTGCATATCGACAACACCTTTAACGAAGTTTGTCTCCTTAGAGAATAGTAGGCGGCCCTGTTCTTTTCTGCTTTCGTCCAACTCTTCATAAACAGGAAATGAAAGTTTCAACTTATAACCTCCACTGTGTCACCGGATTTTATTCGCCCACTGGAAGTAGCTATCGCTGCGACGGTGAAGTCGTCTTGCCCCATAATTTCTAAAGTGCCCAGGGTATCGATATCTCGCTTACCTGACACGGGATTTGCTGTTGTCGCGAGGCACCTGACGATCTCCTCTTTTATTTTAAAAGCGACACTACCAATCTTTAGGCTTTTGCCAATCCATTTGTGTTCATCCCAGGGTTTACAACCGTCTATCCATAAATTGCACCTCCAACGTAACAACGATAGTTTTTCGCCAACTTTTTTTTCGATTTCCCTGTGGCTGGCTAGGTTTCCAATACTAATTGAAGGAAAATCAGTATCAGTCATTCCTGTTTGAACTGATCTTATCAACTTAACTGATGCCGCTCGGCCCTCTGGCATTAATGGGCTAACCCAATTTATAAATTTAGAAGAATCTAAATCAGGATCGATACAGATTTTTCCAATTGAGGGATGACTTAATTCTAGTTTTTTGTCTGACGTCCAAGTCGTTGAGATTGCAGCCAGTTGAGGTGCTTTTGCAACACGTGAAAAATTCCTACAGGGGACCCAGCTGGAGCCGTCTGCTTCACTTTGATCATGTACTACCGCCCAAGTACGGTCTAGGGGTAATGTTTTTCCGCTGTGTATATCGATAGATTTTAGGTTTTCGGAGCCATGAGATTTGATAGGGTATCTCCAAATCTGGGCTAAGTTCACTCTACACCTTTTTTCTTTTTGAAACTGTCTAGAATATTACCAAAGACATCTGGTTTGTATCCTTGCCGTCTCATGATCAGATACTGTTGGATAAAAGTTATCGTATTGTTTGCTATCCAGTAAATAACAAGGCCGCTAGCAAAAGTACCAAGCATAAACATAAATACCCATGGCATCCAAGCAAAAATCATTGCTTGAGTTTTATCAGTTGGGGCAGGATTGAGCTTTTGTTGTAGCCACATCGAAACACCCAATAAAATTGGAAGAATTCCCAATGAAATAATTGCTAAAATTGACCCAGGGGTCGTTGGATTGGCCCAGGGTAACAAACCAAAAAGGTTTAAGATTGTTGATGGATCTGGCGCGGATAAATCTCTAATCCAACCAAACCATGGCTCGTGTCTCAGTTCAAGTGTTACAAATATGACCTTATAAAGAGAAAAGAAAATTGGGATCTGGATCAATATGGGCAAACAACCGCTAGCTGGATTGACTTTTTCTTTCTTATATAACCCCATCATTTCTTGTTGAAGTTTTTGGCGGTCATCACCAACCCGCTCTTTAATTTTTTCCATTTCAGGTTGTAATTCTTTCATCTTAGCCATCGAAGCGTAAGATTTATATGCTAAAGGAAAAAGTACCGCTTTAATAATTAACGTAAGCCCAATAATGGCCCAACCCATATTCCCAATGATAACATTTAACCAGTGAAGAACAGCAAACATAGGTTTTGTCAGAAAGAAAAACCATCCCCAATCTATACTGTCAAGAAAGCCTGTAACACCAGCCTGCTCATATTTGCGTATTGTATCCCATTCTTTTGCTCCAGCAAAAAGCTGGGTACTAATAGATGTTGAGTTACCGTCAGATATTACCGTAGAGGGCATTACTGCTTCTACCTGATAGATATCTTGCGCAGCAAAATATTTGGTTGTTGATCTGAAAGATGATGACTGATCTGGAATAAGCGTCGTCATCCAGTAATGGTCGGTAAATCCTGTCCATCCGCTATTTTGAACTTCGACGCGTTCAGCATGTGTTCCTTCTTTTTCTAAGATTGGGAGATCAGCAATATCCCCATAGTCTTCCTCGGCTAATTCGCCGTCCGACATGCGGATTATACCTTCATGCAAGATAAAAAAGTTTTTCATATCTTTTGGTTCGCCATGGCGACGCAA
>CAYMIR010000116.1:1731-4979 GCA_964390655.1 uncultured Marinovum sp. | reverse complement strand
AAACATTATGTCTAAGCCTGAAATTGAAAAAAAGATTATTCCTGATCAACGATACGTCAATCTCTATCAAACTGCTTATGAGAAATTTACAAAAGGCCATTCAAACTTGAGAGTACTTCAATGACCCATGATTTTTTTAAAAACCTAAAGCCTATTCAATATGAAGGACCTGATAGCAACTCAAGCTTAGCATTTCGCCACTATAATCCAGACGAAATTATATTGGGCAAACGTTTAGAAGAACATCTTCGCTTTGCTGTAGCTTATTGGCATAGTTTTGCTTGGGAGGGAGGAGATCCATTTGGCGGCCTTACTTTTGAAAGACCATGGCACCCACAAGACAATATAAAAAACGCTTATCTAAAGGCCGATGTAGCATTCGATATGTTTGCTATTTTAGGACAACCCTACTTTTGTTTCCATGATGCTGATGTTCGTCCAGATCAAGGTAATTTCCCAGATAATTTAGCAACGCTTAATGAAATTACCGATTACTTTTTAGATAAAATGAAAAATCAAAAAATAAAATTACTTTGGGGGACGGCTAATATGTTCAGTCATCGGAGATGGATGGCTGGAGCATCCACCAATCCAGATCCTGACGTTTTTGCATTTGCCGCAGCGACAGTTAAAAGCTGCATAGACGTTACCCAAAAACTAGGTGGTGAAAACTATGTGCTTTGGGGCGGAAGAGAAGGTTATGAAACATTACTCAACACAGATTTAGAAAAAGAGCTAGATCAGATGGGCCGATTTTTATCGATGGTTGTTGATTATAAACACAAAATTGGATTTCCAGGTATGATACTTGTTGAGCCAAAACCACAAGAACCGTCAAAACATCAGTATGATTTTGACGTCGCAACCTGCATTGGGTTTCTGAGAAAATATAATTTGGAAAATGATGTTAAAATAAATATTGAACAAGGGCATGCTATTTTGGCCGGCCATTCCTTTGAACACGAAATTGCATTGGCTGTTTCAGAAGGTATGCTTGGTTCAATCGATATGAATAGAAATGATTACCAATCGGGCTGGGATACTGATCAATTTCCAAACAATACTCCAGAGGTTGCACTAGCTTACTACCACATCATAAAAGGAGGTGGTTTTCAGACTGGCGGAACAAATTTTGATGCCAAACTTAGAAGGCAATCAATTGATGCTGAAGACCTTATTGCTGCTCACGTTGGAGCGATGGATGTTTGTGCGAGAGGTTTCAAAGCTGCTGCCGCGATGGTTGAAGATGGGTATTTAGAACAGGCCCTCCAAGAAAGGTATGGAGGTTGGGAACATCAGGAAGCACAGGATATGCTAAATAGCGATTTGGCTACCATCACAACAAAAGTTATAAATAATTCTATTAACCCAAGACCCAAATCAGGAAAGCAGGAAGCATTAGAGAACTATGTAAATCGTTTTGTTTAGTGCAATTAAGTTTTAACAAAACTTTTCAATTCCAACCCATTGGACATCTGAATATCGTTCTCCATGAGCCCAACCAATGGGAAGAAAACGGTCAATTTGACCGGAAATCTCTTTAGTAAGATTGAATTGGCTACCCATAGCTAATTCCTTCAAATGCCCTCGGGAACGAGTTCCGGGGATTGGAAGTATATGCTCACCTTGGTTTAATGTCCAAGCAATAGCCATCGTTGAAGGTGAAACATTTAAATCGGCACAAAGTTGTTTAAAAGGCGCAAGCAAATTCAAGTTTTCACTAAAATTTGGCTGTAAGAACCGAGGATTATTTTTTCGAAAATCAAGATCACCAAAAGTAGAGGGATCTGGTGGTGTTATTGAAAAAATTCCACGCCCTAGAGGCGAAAAAGGAATAAAACTTACGCCTAGCTCTTGGCAGGTTTGGATTAATCCTAATTCAGCCGATCGCGTCCACAGAGAATATTCACTCTGTACGGCGTCCACAAGTCCAACTTCTGAAGCTCGACGCAAACTGCTGGGAGAAATCTCTGAAAACCCTATCCCACCAATTTTTCCTTCTTTTTTAAATTTGAGGAGTGTTTCCATAACGTCTTCGATAGGAATTCTTGGGTCACGACGGTGAATATAAAATAAGTCAACGTAATCAACACCCAAACGTTCTAGTGACTTATTCAATTCTGTCTCTAAATGCTGCGATGAATTATCAAAAGTACGCTCTTGAGTTTCAGGATCACGAGAAATAGAGGCCTTTGTAGCAATAACAAATGGGTTGCCATTATTTTTAATGTAATTACCAATCATCGTTTCAGATACGCCCATGCCATAGACGTTGGCAGTATCCAGAAAATCTATCCCACAGTCCAAAGCTGTATTTAATGTGTCGTGAGCTTCCTTTTCGTCTGTAGGACCGTAAAATCCAGCGAAGCTCATACAGCCTAACCCAATTTCAGATACTAACTTCCCTGATTGTAACAACCTTCTTTTTTTCATTTTGCACCACTTATAAAAATATTGACATTCTTCTTATCAATGAAATTTTTTCTTAAGAATACCATAAAAAACATGCCGGTAAGCACAATTATGATAGTTGGAGCCGGAGCACTATCAATATAAAAACTTAAATATAAACCAATTATCATCGCACAAATATTTACAAAAACAGAAATAATTAGCATCGAACTAAGTCTTTTAGACAACAAAAACGCAATTGCTCCTGGAATAATTAATAACCCAATCGCTAATATTAACCCCACAGCCTTTAGAGTTGCGATTATAACTAATGATAATGCCGCTAATAATCCATAATGCAGGAAACCAGTTGGAAGAGCTAACGCTTTGGCCTGAATTGGATCGAAGCTTAGCAACATTAAATCACGCCAAAAAATAACAAAAAATATAATTACCGTTAAAGTTATAAACAGTGCAATTAAAATGTCGGAATTTACAACACCTAAAATATTACCAAATAGGATATGATCCAAATGTGCGGACGTATCAAATGCAACAAACAAGACTATTCCAAGACCAAACATACCCGAGAAAATTATGCCCATAATGGTATCTTCCTTAATTCTACTGTTGTCAGAAAAGAAACCCGTTCCCCATGCACACAACATACCCGCTATGAAAGCTCCTATAAGTATAGGAATTCCCGCAATATAGGCGATGACAATACCAGGTAAAACAGCATGTGATATAGCATCGCCCATTAAGGCCCAGCCCTTAATAACTAAAAAACATGATAAAATTGCTGTCGGAAAAGATAAAATAATCGCAATCAAAAAGGCTTTTTGCATAAATATAAA
>CAYMIR010000116.1:0-1631 GCA_964390655.1 uncultured Marinovum sp. | reverse complement strand
GCAATTACTAAGAACGCACCGACAGTTTGCAATGCAGCGACTATGGATGCTGATAACAAAGTAAAAAAAACAATTTTCAATCTATAAGGACTTAAGCCAACTGTTCGAGCATGAGACTCATCAAAGAAAACGACCATTAAATCTCGCCATTTAAGGAACAAAATCACAAGTGATATGGAACCAATAATTAATAACTGAAGCATATCGGAATATGATATTGCCAAAATATTACCCATAATGATCGTTTCTATAGAGATAGACATTGGATAAAGTGATACGACGAAAAGCCCCACTCCAAAAAATGCTGTGAAAATTATGCCAATTACGACATCAGTCTTTAATCCGGATCGCTCACTCAGAAATAGCATCAAAGAGGCAGCAAGCCCTCCAGAAATAAATGCCCCAATAGCAAAAGGTAAGCCTAACAAATATGCTCCTGCAACACCTGGAACAACGGAATGAGCTAAAGCATCCCCAATTAAAGACCACCCTTTAAGCATGAGATAAGCAGAAAGAAATGCACACAAACCTCCAACGATAGTAGATACCAAAATCGCTGAACTCATGTAGCCGTAAGAAAAAGGTTCAAGCAAAGTATCAATCATCTATTTTATTTCTTTTGGTCACTGATTTCTTTGGCTCTCCATATTGAACGAATGGTCGTTCATCATCTGTGAGAATTGTTACTTCCCTTTGGTCGCTATCATCATGCAGATCTGGACCACCCAGAGTAAAACGACGCAAAACACCGCCAAATGCCTTTTCTAAATTTAAATTTGTAAAAACATCTTCCGTTAACCCGTGTGATATAACGGTTCCTTTTACAAGGATAGTTCGGTCACAAAACTCTGGAACTGAGCCTAAATTATGTGTTGAAACAAGCATAATGTGACCTTCCTTTTTTAAATCTTTAAGCAAACTTATAATTTGTTCTTCCGTTTTCACATCAACGCCTGTGAAAGGTTCATCTAAAAGAATGACTTTTCCCTCTTGTGCTAATGCTCTTGCTAGAAATACCCGTTTACGTTGCCCACCAGACAATTCACCTATCTGTCTGTCTTCAAAGTCAAGCATTCCTACGCGTTCCAAGGATTTATGAACGATTGCAAGGTCCTCTGCTCTGGCCCTACGCATCAAGCCCATCTTTCCATAACGGCCCATTAAAACAACATCTTTAACCAAAACGGGAAAATCCCAATCCACTTCTTCTGATTGAGGTACGTATGCGATTAAATTATTCTTGAGGGCGTCTTTTACAGAGTAACCAAGTAGAGATATTTTTCCTCTAGCACTTGGAATAAAACCCATTAGAGCCTTAAATAAGGTAGACTTACCAGCACCATTTACTCCGACCAAAGCCGCAATACTCCCCTCAGGTATTTTAAAGCTTGCTGATCTCAGTGCGGTGTGGCCATTACGGTATGTGACTGTTAAATCTTCAACGATAATGTTCTTCTGTGAATTCAAATTTTGATCTATTCCCATGATTAAAATACTACAGGTTATCCACTATTCCATTTATCACTGTTGTCGATGTAACTCTCAGAAGATCGATAAAAGTCGGCACTTTCCCATCACTTTCACTAAGACTATCGACATAAAGTTCGCCACCATAAGCCACTCCTGTATCC
>CAYMIR010000115.1:0-4993 GCA_964390655.1 uncultured Marinovum sp. | reverse complement strand
GGGTTTTATGGGCTAACTTGTATAGTGGTTCAAAGTGAATGAGCCGATGAATAAGGTAAAAATGAAGGTCACGCCAAAGGTGGATTAATAAAATCATAGAAATGAAATAAACAACATTCTCATCAAGGCTGACCAATCGTAAGTATCCGTTTGCCGCAAACCACAAAATACAAATTTCAAAACCAGTCCAAATGAGAACACCACTGCAAAAAGTCAGAAAAATATTGTCTTTTGTTTGGTTGCCAAAAAGAAATTGTTTTGAATTTTTTACAGGCCATCTTGGATTATATTTAAAGTCTATGTCCTGTACTCGCTGAATGTATAATCGATAGTGAAAAGCCCCATAAAACATCAAGACGAGACTGCTGTTTTTAAGAAAAACTTTTAAAAAAGTGCTAATCGTAATATCTGCATAATCCTCAAGTGGTGGAGATAAAGCAAACCAAGATATTAAACCAATTCCAACATAAAAAAGGTTCCAAGGTAAAAAATAACCAGGAATTGAGAAAACCCATTTTAGTGCTTTGATAGGTTCTAATGGCCAAACAAAAACGGGTGGATAGCTAACACGTTTTCTAGGGATATAGCTTCCCTTATCACTGCGATGACCGAAGTTTTTTTCTTTCATATTCAAATACAAATTTTTATTTGCCTTAATCTAATATACAGTAAAAATTATAATTTTAGATTTATCAATCTCAGTTTTAAGTATTTAGAAGGCGTTAATGCATATTATTGATACATGGCAAACAAGTGCATCGCAGTTAATTGCTGTTGCTGCAGGCAGAGAACAAGCCGAATTGGTTGTTCAAAATTGTCGCCTAGTAAATGTTAATTCAAGAGAAATACTCGATGGTTGGGAAGTGGCTGTTGTAAAAGGTAGGTTTGCCTACGTAGGGCCAACTGCTGGTCATTGTGTAGGGCCGGCTACCGCTATTTTTGACGCAGGTGGAAAATTTATAATACCTGGGCTGTGTGATGGTCACATGCACATTGAAAGTGGAATGTTAACTCCAGCTGAATTTGCAGCGGCTGTTATTCCACACGGAACTACTACCATGTTCACCGATCCTCATGAGATTGCTAATGTGCTTGGTTTGAGTGGTGTAAAAATGATGCATGATGAAGCTATGATGCAACCAATTAATATATTTACTCAAATGCCATCGTGCGCTCCTTCAGCTCCTGGTCTTGAAACAACTGGATTTGAAATTGGGCCAGAAGAGGTGGCTGAGGCTATGAAATGGCCCGGAATAGTTGGGCTTGGTGAAATGATGAATTATCCAGGAGTAATAAATAGCGACCCCAAAATGCTGTCTGAAATGGCAGAAACAATGAACGCCAATAAAACAGTTGGAGGGCATTATGCTTCTCCAGATAGAGGAATACCATTTCATGCATATGTGGCAGGTGGTGCATCCGATGATCATGAAGGCGTTGCTGAAGATGATGCCATTGCGCGTGTCAGGCAGGGTATGCGCTCTATGATGCGTCTTGGAAGCGCTTGGTATGATGTTGAAAGCCAAATTACAGCCGTTACTGAAAAGGGATTGGATCCCCGCAATTTCATATTGTGTACAGATGATTGTCACTCGGGAACTTTGGTCAATGACGGCCACATGAACCGCGTGGTTCGACATGCCATAGATTGTGGTTGTGACCCGCTAATTGCAATCCAAATGGCTACGGTTAATACAGCTTGTCATTTTGGAATGGAAAGGGAATTGGGTAGTATAGCACCTGGACGTAGAGCAGATTTTATTGTCACGTCAAATATAGATAATCTTCCTATTGATGTTGTATTTGCAAGAGGACAACTTGTGGCTGAAAATGGAAAATTACTCACCAAATGTCCACACTACGAATGGCCTCAAACTGTGAGAGAAACCGTAAATTTAGGTAAGAGACTTGAACTCAAGGACTTTGAGATATCTGCACCAGTGGGTTTATCTTCAGTAAAAGCTAAAGTTATCGGAGTTATTGAAAACCAGGCTCCGACTGAGGCCTTGGAATTTGATTTGCCGGTGAAGCAGGGGAAAGTTCAAGTAGAAGGGGATGTGTGCTATCTTTCATTAGTTGAAAGGCACCGTGGAACTGGCGCGGTAGTAAACGGGTTTGTATCTGGTTTTGGCTATAGTGGGTCTATGGCTATTGCGTCTTCAGTTGCTCACGATAGTCATCACATGATTGTCGTTGGAACTAATCACGAGATGATGGCCTCCGCTGCTAATAGACTTGGTGAAGTTGGAGGTGGTGTTACTTTATGGAAGGATGGTTCTGAAGTAGCACTGGTTGAATTGCCCATTGCGGGATTAATGTCCGATATTGAGGCCTCGGAGGTTGCCTTAAAGACCCAGAATATTGTTCAAGCCATGACTGATTGCGGCTGTAATCTTAATAATGCTTACATGCAGCATACTTTGCTTGCTTTGGTAGTGATACCTGAGCTTCGAATTTCCGATTTAGGCTTAGTTGATGTAAATCGATTTGAACTAACAGAAGTTATTAGCTCTAAGCCTTAAACCAGTCTATAGCCTCTTCGGCTGCTAAGATAGCCGCTTCTTTTGAGGAATAAAGGTCTCCCACTTCTCCGCTTGGAAACCAACCAGTTTGGTCTTCAGGGTCACGGCGGAAAGTTTTATATGTAAAAGCTGTATTGCTGATCATAATTATATCAACACATTGAAAGCCGGTTTCATCGTTAAATGATATAATCGCTTTACCAATTTTGGATTTTTCTTTGCTAATGATTGCCTTCCCTTTGTGATTTTTTTTATTTGGCCGCATTTTCATAATAGCTTTAAACTCTAATAATATAGTTTTGTTTTTCAAAGCCATACAGTATTTGCAAGAAAATCCTCGTATTTATACGCTTAGAGTTTAAAGGGTATATACATTACGAGATCTGTCCAGACATACATAACGGCTACAGTAAAAATCATTAAATATAAAAAAGGCAAAACACCTTTTGCCACATCGCCTAATCGAGCCCCTGAAACAGATTGAATTACATAAAGGTTTAGCCCCACGGGAGGAGTGATCAGAGCGCACTCCACCATTACTACCATAAATATACCAAACCATATAGGATCAATCCCCATACCCATTGCAGCTGGGAGCAAAACTGGTACCATAATCAAAACCATTGATAGTGTTTCAAAAACAAGTCCCATCGCGACTAAAACGACACAAACCACTATCACGAAGAGCATTTTGCTATCGACGTAAGTTTGTATCAAAGATGATATATCTTGTGGTATTCTATATAATGTAATTGCTTTTCCAAAAATTTTTGCACCAGCAATTATAATTAAAATCGCGGCAGTTGTAATCATAGCCTCAAAAACAGCACGTTTAAAATCTTTGAATGATAACGATCTCATTAAAACAACTGTTAAAATTATAGCGAGTGAAAACCCAACAGCTGCTGCCTCAGTTGGAGTGAATATACCTGTATAGATGCCACCCAGTATCAGTGCAGCCAAGGCAATGGTTGGAGCTACTTTAATAGAGGTTTTAATTCTTACATCCCAAGGTGCTTTTTCGCTCGGAGTATAACCTCCAAATAAATGAGCATAGATTATGGAATAAATTATGAAAAGTGCGATGAGGAAAAGCCCAGGACCAATGCCAGCCAAGAAAAGTGAGATTACACTCTCTTCAGTTATAAATCCGTAAACTATCATAGGTAAGCTAGGTGGGATGAGAATTCCTAGGGTGCCCCCCGCAGCCAATAGGCCATAAACAAAGTTTTTATTGTAACCGCGTTCAATCATTTCCGGAATTGCGACAACGCCAATTGTGGCAGCAGTGGCTACAGAAACACCTGAGATTGCGGCGAAAATTCCACATGAGATAATTGTTGCTATGGCCAAACCCCCTGGCCAGTGTCCCACCCAGGCTTGTACTGCGGCATATAAATCCCGGCCACAGCCTCCGTACAAAAGGATATTACTCATCAAAAGAAACAGCGGAACGGCAAGTAAAATAAATCCATCCAAAGTCGATAAAATTGCTTGTGGTGCCATCAAAGGAGAGAAGCCTCCTCCCAAAAGCATGCCCAAACCTAAACTTCCAAGTGAAAATGCTACTGGTAGACTGGCTAATAACAATGCGAACATTATTCCCAATATCACAATAAGTTTCATTGAGTTTCTCCCTCAGGAATAGGCTGATCGGTAAAAAGTTTCCAAATCTCAATTATGGCTTGAATTGCTAGCATTGCAAATAAAGTGGGTACAGGTAACTCAGCAATCCATGATGGCAAATCAAGAAGGCTTCCTGTTGTTCGACCTCTTTCAAACGAGTCATAAAAAATCTGCGACCCAAAAATAGTAACATATGTGCAAAACCATACTAGAACACACATCGTAGCAATGCCTGTAATTTTTTGGAGCCTATTGTTCATAAGTCCAACAACAGCATTAATTTGAATATGTTTTCGGTTTTGCAATAGCCAACATAAAGAAAGAAGTGTGCCGTAGATTAAACAAAGTTGACTTAGCTCCGCGGCCCATTTTGTTGGCGCTAAAAAAAAGTACCGTGCAACAACTTCGTAACTCAGCATGATACCAGATAAAACAAATAACCAAGCAGCGAGCCAAGCCAGTTTAAGTGTTAAACCCTCAAAGTATTTAACAAACAATTGCATTATCTTCTGTCCTGATTTAAAAAAACCACCCTAATTTGGGTGGTTTTAATTTTTAGATTAATAGTTTGAAGCTGCTTCAAGCAATTGGGCGCCAAGGGCTCCCGCTTTTTCTTTATAAGCATCATAAACAGAGCCTGATGCTGCTTTGAAGGCAGCTATATCACTGGAAGAAGGTACGACGATATTCATACCATTGCTTTTAGCGATATCGTATGCCTCTGCTTCTATACTGGCCATTTTATCCCGAACTGATGTTTCAGCCATTGATGCGGCACTACTTATAATGCTTCGCTGGTCGTTGCTCAAACTGTTCCACCAATCTGTATTTGCTACCACGATAAA
>CAYMIR010000114.1:0-5056 GCA_964390655.1 uncultured Marinovum sp. | reverse complement strand
CCAGCATGAGTTCCAGGTTCAACTTCTCCAACATCACCTTGCGTTTCAAGTCTGATAGGAATGACAACCAAGAAAACCAAAAACCAGATAACAAAAAAAAGAACTAACGCAGAGGTAATGCCCATATAAAATTAAACCTGCTCTAATTCTATAAGTGTTCCGGTAAAATCTTTAGGGTGCAAAAACAAAACGGGCTTACCATGAGCGCCAATTTTTGGTTCACCAGAACCCAAAATTCGCACCCCCTCAGAACTTAAATGATCTCTTGCTTTAATAATATCCTGAACCTCGTAGCACACGTGATGTATCCCGCCAGAAGGGTTTTTCTCCAAGAAGGTATCGATGGGACTATTTTCACCCAGCGGGTGTAATAACTCAATTTTAGTATTTGGAAGTTCAATAAATATGACCGTCACACCATGATCTGGTTCATCTTGAGGTTCCCCCACAGATGCCCCCAACATTCGTTTATATTGAGCAGCGGCTTCCATCAAATCAGGAACGGCTATAGCGACGTGATTTAATCTACCAATCATTTAAAACTCCAATTATTCTTGCTGAATCACGCGCAAGTTCAATTCCATTAATTGATCTGGCAATGGCTTGCTGGGAGCTTCCATCATTAAATCTTCTGCTCTCTGATTCATTGGAAACATAATAACTTCTCTAATATTTTGCTGATCTGCTAGCAGCATGACAATCCTATCAATTCCTGCAGCACAACCACCATGAGGTGGCGCCCCATACTGAAAAGCGTTTACCATTCCACCAAATCTATTTTTGACTTCGTTTTCATCATAGCCAGCAATTTCAAATGCTTTAAACATAATCTCAGGCCGATGATTTCTGATAGCTCCAGATACTAATTCATAGCCATTGCATGCCAAATCATATTGAAAGCCTTTTACATGCAAAGGATCAGAGTCTAACGCCTCCATCCCACCCTGAGGCATTGAAAACGGATTATGCTCAAAATCTATTCTGCCGGTTTCTTCGTCTTTTTCATAAATTGGAAAATCAACAATCCATGCAAAGGCAAAGCGATCATGATCTGTAAGATTGAGCTCATCACCAATTACATCTCTGGCCTTGCCTGCAACTTTTTCGAAATTTTTAGGCTTACCGCCCAAAAAGAAAGCGGCATCCCCTGTCCCAAGGCCTAGCTGCGTACGTAGGGCTTCTGTTCTCTCAGGACCAATATTTTTTGCGAGCGGTCCCGCAGCTTCCATCCCGTCACCACTGTCTCGCCAGAATATATAACCCATTCCGGGAAGACCTTCTTTTTGAGCAAAGACGTTCATTCTGTCACAAAACTTTCTACTTCCGCCTGTTGATGCAGGAATGGCTCTAATTTCTGTACCGTCTTGCTCTAATAAATTTGAAAATATTGCAAAACCAGAACCTCTAAAATGTTCAGAAACATCTTGCATCTTTATAGGGTTTCTCAAGTCAGGCTTATCAGTTCCATACCACTTCGCGGAATCTTCATAGCTAATTTGAGGCCACTCGGCAGGATTATCTACTTTACGATTGGAACCAAATTCTTCAAAAACCCCAGCTATAACGGGAGAGATTGTATCAAATATATCTTGCTGGGTAACAAAACTCATTTCCACATCAAGCTGATAAAAATCCGTTGGAGAGCGATCTGCACGCGGATCTTCATCTCTAAAACAGGGAGCAATTTGAAAATATTTATCAAACCCAGAAACCATTATCAGCTGCTTAAACTGCTGCGGAGCTTGGGGAAGTGCATAAAACTTACCAGGATGCAGCCTAGACGGTACTAAAAAATCTCTCGCGCCTTCTGGGCTTGAAGCCGTTATGATCGGTGTTTGATATTCTCTGAAATTTAAGTCCCACATTCTTTTCCGAATAGATGCAACGACATCAGATCTTAATGTCATATTTTTCTGCATAATTTCTCGTCGTAAGTCCAAATACCTATACTTTAAGCGTGTCTCTTCCGGATATTCTTGATCACCAAAAACAATTAGGGGTAGCTCTTCAGAGGCTCCGAGAACCTCCAAGTCACGTACAAATACTTCGATTTCTCCAGTTGAGATTTTTGCATTAACCAAACTTTCGTCTCTGGCCTTAACATTCCCATCAATTCTTATACACCACTCCGACCGAACTTTCTCCATTTCTGAGAAAACCGGACTATCTGGATCACACAAGACTTGGGTAATCCCGTAATGGTCTCTTAAGTCTACAAACAGCACTCCTCCGTGGTCTCGTATTCTATGAACCCAACCAGACAGTCGAACGTCACTTCCAACGTTTGTTTTATTTAAATCAGCACATGTGTGACTACGATAAGAATGCATAATTAATATTCCAAAGCGAGTTTTATATTCGCGATACAACTCTTTGTAAGTCAGATGTCAAGTCTAGTGCCTCAAAACAGCCTCAATTTCACCCCGGAGGGCATTTCCAACTGTTATTTTTTCAGCGCCTTGAAGGTCAGATAAAGTTACAATTTTAACTTTACAGCTGGCATCTTCAATTTTTTTTCGTCTCAGAACTCCAGGCAAACATCCACTTGAGAGTGGCGGGGTTAACCAATGGCCGGCTATTTTTACAAATATATTCGTTATGGTTCCTTCACATACTTCATTACGTTCATTGAGGTAAATAAATTCATCTATTCCATCAGGCAAATTTGTCCTTTCGGCATCATACAAACCACGGTTAGAGCTTTTGTGCAGCAACCAAGGATCGGAAGAGCTCAAAATCGAGTCCGAAAGACCCAAGACCCAAGTTTTAGAATTAGGACTTAGAGGTGCAGTTGTAAGATTAATTTTGCCATCAAATCGCAAAGTCAATCGGCATCGAAGGCGACTTTGCGAGTTAATTTCGAGTATCTTTTCCTTAATTTTAATTATTTCAAATTTAAACTTAAAGTTTGCAGCCGACTTACACATTCGCTCTAAATGCAAATCAATGTCAGGTGCGCCCTTCTCCGGATCCCAAAGGAAGGTTTCAATCAACTCTAAGTCTTCTCGGATATTTGAGTAAATCGGGATTTCCAAAGTGCTTCCTCGTATTCAGAATTTGAAGTGCTATCAAAAATAACTCCACCACCAACATTCAATACTGCTTTTCCATTTTGCATCAATAGAGTTCGGATAGCTACATTGAACTCTGAGCTTCCATCGGGAGCCATCCACCCAATCGTACCACAATAGATATCTCGAGGTCTTTGTTCCAACTCGTGTATTATTTCCATTGCCCGGATTTTTGGAGCACCTGTTATCGAACCACATGGGAAAAGCGCTGCAAACAACTCAGTTATTGTTGTTTTTTTATTCATTTCACCAATGATTAACGAAGTCATCTGGTGAACAGTTTCGTAAGTCTCCACTCGATACAGCTCTGGCACTCTAACCGACCCAACTTTGCTTATTCTCGAAATATCGTTTCGTAACAAATCCACAATCATAAGATTTTCAGCACGATTTTTAATATCATTTTTGAGAAATTTTAAATTTTTTTTATCTTTTTCAGCATCTAAATCGCGTGGCTGTGTACCCTTCATGGGCCTAGTGGAAATATTCATCTCACTATCAGTCTTAAAAAATAATTCTGGAGATCTCGAAAGTATGGATGTTTCATTATCCAAGTGAACAAAAGCGCCATGTTTAACTTTTTGTTTTTTTTGTAGATCTTTATAGAAAGTCCAGGGGTCGCCTTCGAAATTAGCAAACAGACTAAATGTTAGATTAGCCTGATAAATATCACCCGCCTCAATATAAGCTAAAACTTGATCAAAGGCCTCTTTATAACGTATTTCATCCCAGTCTGAAACAAACGAAGATATTGAGTAAGAGGAATTTTCGAATTTTAAACTACTTGGCCCATCAAAAACACCAAACTGAATGAGAGGAATGGCCTGGCTTGAATGAGCTAAGTAGGAAAGTTTTGATTCCAAAGCATACGATAACTCATAGGACGCTAGCCCGGCTATCCAATATCCATCATCCAAATATTTTTGAAGCTCTCCTAAAGCAATACTGACTTCAGCAGGATAACACGCCTTAATTATTTTCAAAGGATTTTTAAACCAATGAAGGCTCGTCTTTGGCGCTGTATCAAAATGGATTTTCAAAATTTATGCCTTTAATATTAACACAAACTTATAGCCTTACTTGTGGCAATATTACAGGTCTGAAACCGGATATTTTTCGAAAATTTACGATACCTCTTGCACCAAAAGTAATGTCCACTATAACCCATGACAATTTGCTCAAGCATGATCTAGCAATACTGCTAAGATCTAGAAAAAAAAGAATGCCTAAGAGAACAGATATCAAATCTATAATGATTATTGGTGCTGGCCCTATTGTAATTGGGCAAGCCTGTGAGTTTGATTATTCTGGAGCGCAAGCATGTAAGGCACTTAGAGAAGAAGGTTATCGAGTAATACTCGTTAACTCTAATCCGGCTACAATAATGACAGATCCAGAATTAGCTGATGCTACTTATATCGAACCTATTACAGCAGAAGTCGTTGCCAAAATCATTGAAAAGGAGCTGCCCAACGCCTTGTTGCCCACCATGGGTGGTCAAACAGGCCTTAATACCGCGCTTGAATTAGAGGCTATGGGCGTTTTGGAAAAATATAATGTCGAAATGATTGGGGCAAAACGCGACGCTATAGAAATGGCTGAGGATAGAAGATTATTCCGTGAGGCTATGGATAGATTGGGGCTCGAAAACCCAAAAGCGACTATCGTTACTGCACCAAAAAATTCAGACGGAACGGCGAACCTAAACGAAGGCGTTCAAATTGCTCTAAAATCACTAGATATGATTGGACTGCCCGCAATTATAAGACCGGCCTTTACGTTAGGTGGAACAGGAGGAGGCGTGGCATTCGACCGCGCTGACTACGAGCACCTCTGCCGCACTGGAATGGACGCATCGCCGGTGAATCAAATTCTGGTCGATGAATCCTTACTTGGCTGGAAAGAGTTTGAAATGGAAGTTGTTCGTGACAAAGCGGACAATGCAATTATCGTTTGTGCAATCGAAAACGTTGACCCTATGGGCG
>CAYMIR010000113.1:0-5078 GCA_964390655.1 uncultured Marinovum sp. | reverse complement strand
AACAGCTAAAATATCTACGCCTACTCATGGTGGTCGAGCAAAGTGTTTACAAAGATTAATTAGATTAGATTTACCAGTACCTAAAACTGTGGCTCTTTCTTTTGATGCAATCAAAGGAATAGTTTCTGGTAAAATGCCAGACTTAATTGATATACTATCAAATTTTGATGCAAAAGATACTTTATGTGTTCGTCCTTCATCTGAAAGTATTGATTGGGGTGGACCTGGAGCTGTACTGAATATTGGGATGAACGAGGAGCGATGTTTGCATTTATCAAAATATATTGGTGAGAAAGCAGCCGTTGAATTGTATTTCAGGTTCATACAAGCCTACTCTGTAAGTGTTGCCCGTTTGGATCCAGATGTTTTTGATCATATAACGGATGCAAATGGAAATTCAGTAAGTGCTGCCTTGGCAGCATACAAAGACGAAATGGAGGAGAGCTTCCCGCAATCCATCGAACATCAATTATCAGAAGTTCTTCGATCGATGGCACGGGCATGGGAAGGAACTTCTGCTCGGCTTCTTAGAGAGGCAAAAGGAGCTCCTGCTGACGCTGGCCTAGGGTTGGTTATCCAGAAAATGGCATTTGGGGTTGGTGATGGTGAGAGTGGATCAGGTGTTTTGCAATTGGTTAACAGTGATACTGGGCAATCTCAAATAACGGGGCGATATCTTAGACAAAGTCAGGGGCGCGAGTCATTATCCGACAAATGCGGTACATTATTTTTAACTCGCGATACCAGGGGGGCATCTCTGGAAACTGAAGCGCCAATAATATTCAAAGATCTTATCAAAAAAGCAGAACTGATGCGTAAAAAATTACGTGAGGAAATGGAGATAGAATTTACAATTGAAAATGGTAAATTACATATTTTAGATGGAATTCGTGTCGTACGTAGACCCAGAGCGGCAGTTTCAATTGCAGTAAGTTTAGCGAAAGACAAGATAATCAGTAGGGAAGAAGCTCTTATTAGAGTGGATCCACGCGCTGTTGGTGAGTTATTACACCGGCAAATTGATCCAAATTCTGAAAGAGATATACTTGCCAGAGGCGTTGCGGCAAGCCCGGGTGCTGCGACTGGAATGATTGTTTTTTCTGCGTCAGAAGCTCAGGCATATGCTGCTCGTGGGGAGGCGTGTATTCTAGTCCGCCGTGAAACAAGTCCAGAAGATATTCGTGGGATGCACGCTGCAGCTGGTGTATTGACTGAAAGAGGTGGGATGACGAGTCATGCTGCCGTTATTGGTCGTGGAATTGGGCTTCCTTGCGTCGTTGGTGTTTCTGAAATCAACTTTGATTCAAGCAATAAAGCTTTTCTGATTTCTGATGGGCGTGCTTTTAAAGAGGGGGATTTGATTACAATAGATGGAACACTTGGACAGGTCCTAGATGGGACACCAAAAATGATTGAGGCCGCGTTAGATGACTCGCTTAAATTAATGTTGGAATGGGCTGAAGAGGCTGGCGATATAAAAGTAAGAGCGAACGCTGATACTCCAAGCGAGGCAAAGACAGCGCAGAATTTTAATGCGCATGGTATTGGTCTTTGTCGAACAGAGCACATGTTTTTTGAGGCGGATCGACTCACTTTAATGCGAGAGATGATTTTTGCACATAATAGGGATGAGCGTAGGGCAGTACTGGAAAGGCTATTGCCCATGCAAAGGTCAGATTTTTTTGAACTATTTACCTTAATGAAAGGCCTACCTGTTTGTATAAGATTATTTGATCTACCTTTACATGAGTTTTTACCAAATGATCGAGAGGGTATGCATGATTTAGCCGAGGCTTTAGATTTGCCACTATCGAATGTAATAAGTAGAGTAGAGACGCTAGCTGAATATAATCCGATGCTTGGCATGCGTGGGGTCCGTGTCGGCGTGACAGTTCCTGAAATTTATGAGATGCAGGCAAGAGCAATTTTTGAAGCGACCGCTCAAGCAAGTAAAAACGGAACCCTTGTTGTTCCAGAAATAATGATCCCTCTTGTGTCAGCAAAACGTGAAGTAGAATTGGTGAGGGCGAGAATTGATGGAGTTGCATCGATGGTGCGCGCTGAAACAGGAGTAGAATTTGATTATCGTCTTGGAATAATGGTTGAGACACCCAGAGCTGCATTGAGAGCCGATGATATTGCCTTAAATTCTGCGTTTTTGAGTTTTGGTACTAATGATTTGACCCAGATGACCTATGGGTTATCCCGCGATGATGCAGGCCGATTCATGTCTGACTATGTTCAACAGGGTGTTTTTCCAGAAGATCCTTTCCATACTCTTGACATTGATGGAGTTGGCGAGTTGCTGAAAATGGGTGTATCCAGAGCTCGAGGCGTTAAAAATGATATTGTTTTATCCATTTGCGGCGAACATGGTGGAAGTCCCGAGTCTATAGATTTTTGTAGACAAATCGGAATGGACTATGTTTCTTGTTCGCCGTTTAGAGTTCCGGTTGCTAAATTGGCTGCGGCTCAATTGGCCATTAAAGACCGTATTGATCCTTCTAGATAAACCGTTTATAGACACATCTATAAACCAAGAAATGTACAATATATTGCTATAAGACGTGGTAATAACACACCATAAGGTATTTTGATTTGATGGCTTGGATTAAAATGATAACAGTTGCGTTTTTGGTTCTTTTACCGCCTATGTTAGTTGCGGACACCCAACTGCAAGTTATCGACAAGCTTGATAAATTTGAGCAGAAAAATATTGGTAACTTAGAGCCATGGGACGTTGCCCACTTATTTGGTTTGACAAAAGTAAGACGAACTTCCGAATGGACTGCCTTAAAATTATTATATCTTCCCGTTCCTAAAAGTAACAAGCAAATGTCTTGCCTTGCGGAAGCGCTATACTTCGAGGCTCGCGGAGAACCTATTAAGGGTCAACTAGCCGTTGGTGAGGTAATTTTGAACCGCGTTGAAGATGCGCGTTACCCGAGTTCGATCTGCAAAGTTATAAATCAAGGAACAGGGCGTCGATTTGCTTGTCAGTTTACGTATACCTGCGATGGAAAACTAGAGACCGTCAACGAGCGAAAACCGTACGAAATGGCATTAAAAATAGCAAAGATTTTGCTCACAACCCACGACAGGAAACTGACAAAAGGGTCAACCCACTATCATTCTAATTACGTGAATCCAAGTTGGTCAAAAAAATTTCAACGAGTTGCAAGATTTGGTCGCCATATTTTTTATAAACAGCCATTGCTAGTTTCCCAAAGGTAATTGTGACGTAGAATACCGTTGCAAAGACGTCGTTGCCCTATCAATTAGTGAAAAATTGCTTATTTATTAGATGTGATAATCATCTGGTGACCATATGAGTAACGAAATATATTTGGCATTTGCTCATCCAAAAGAGCGTTCTGAGGCTAGTGAAACGGAAACGGTTCATGATCGAATTTCACTAAGAGATCATATCGTTGATGTTGAGATTGGTGCTTTTCAGTCTGAAAGAGGAAGTAAACAGAGAGTATGCTTTAATGTTGTAGTTGAGGTAAAACCATTTAAGTACAAAATAGAGGATGATGTTGATCGTATATTATCTTACGACAAGGTTACAGAAGCTATTACAATTGAGCTAAATGTTGAAAGATTAAATCTACTTGAAACATTAGCAGAGCGAATAGCTGATAGGATTTTAGTTGAGCCGCAGGCTATACGCGTTTTTGTCCGTATCGAGAAATTGGACAGGGGCCCAGGTGCCTTAGGTGTTGAAATCGTTCGGTCTAATGAAAAAAAACAAGCGAACTCAGTTGAACTGCAAGACTTTCAGTTTAATTGCCCAAAAATATTTGTATTGGCTAATAAAGCATTTGAATCAGGTCAACTAAAAACATGTATTGATGAGTTGGAGAGATTAGGACGATCTGCCATTTTCTGCGTTGGGCTTCCTGATGAAAATTACTCAAAAGTGGTTCAAACACAGGTTCAGCGAAGAATTGATTTATTAGCAATTGAGCAAAACGCTTGGAAACTTGCGGCAAATGATAAACGCTGTGTCGTTGTTGAAACAAAAACTGAATTGGATTGGGCCGTAAAGAATGGAAAGATCTCAGTTTGGGCTCCAGCAAAAATGTTGCTTGATGCAAAAAATCTTCCAAACTTTGACTTAAATAACATTTTACCTCTTTCGGAGTGGCTGGCAAATGAATTTGGTGCTCAATATTTGACATTAATTGGCGATATCCCAAATGCTGATTGTTCTATAAAAATAGAAATTATACCATTAAGCTGAATGTTTGAAAAAAACTGCATTAAATCACGCTGAAAATTATGAATATGACCTCCTATTTCAGACCTATTGTTAGAACCGGCTCACCAAGATCTAAGGATAGTATTTTTTTAGCTGAAACAAATTATTGGGTCAGCGAAGCTGAACAAATTAGATTTGGGGAAAAAGCAAAATTAGTTTCAATAAATGATGTTCCTGATTGGTGGAAAAAAAGATGGTTAAAAAAACGAGCTGATATCTTAGGAATGGAGTTTGGTTTTCCAAAGTTAATGGGGATATTAAATGTTACGCCTGATAGCTTCTCTGATGGTGGAAAACATGTTGAATTAGATGCGGCCCTAAATCAGGCTAAATTTATGGAGGAAAATGGAGTAGATATTATTGATATCGGTGGCGAGAGTACGAGGCCCGGTGCGTTAACTGTTCCAATTTCGGAAGAAATAAAGCGTATTCAACCGGTAATTAATAGTATTTCATCCAAATCAAAAATTCCTATTTCGGTTGATACGCGTAAGTCTGACGTGGCATCTGCTGCGCATAAAGCTGGAGCGTCTATGGTGAACGATGTGTCTGGCTTTACTTTTGATCCTAAACTGCTGCCTTTTTGTTCAAAATACAACTTACCAGTTTGTGTTATGCACATGAAAGGGTCACCAGAAAATATGCAAAATAAACCCAAATATGAAAATATTTTAATCGAAGTGTTCAATTTTCTGGAAAATCAAATAGAGACGTTGGTTCAGGCTGGCATTTCCAGAGATCAAATTATAGCTGATGTAGGTATAGGTTTTGGCAAAAATAAAGGGCATAATCTTGCTCTTATAAAAAATATTTC
>CAYMIR010000112.1:0-5122 GCA_964390655.1 uncultured Marinovum sp. | reverse complement strand
TTACGATCTCTATAGAAGCGCGCGAGGGTGTTACAACCGGAATATCTGCTCACGACAGAGCGCGAACTGTGGCAGTAGCTATTGATGCTTCAAAAGGAATTGCAGACATAGCAACACCGGGTCACGTTTTTCCTTTAAGAGCCAGAAGGGGAGGGGTTCTAGTTAGAGCGGGTCATACGGAGGCAGCAGTCGATATATCTCGTTTAGCGGGATTAAACTCATCAGGTGTAATCTGTGAGATTATGAGCGAAGATGGAACCATGGCGCGGCTTCCAGAGCTTATTGGTTTTGCCCAAAAACACGGATTGAAGATTGGTACAATAAGCGATCTCATCGCCTACCGTAGGCGAAATGATAATCTCGTTCGGGCTAGTGATCCAACAAAAATGTTTTCAGAGTTTGGGGGCGAATGGGAAATGAGGGTTTATGAAGATGAAACCCATGGAGATCAGCATATTGTTTTAACAAAAGGCGACCTTACCGGTGATAGCCCTGTTTTGGTGAGAATGCATGCGATGGACCCGATGTTAGATATAGTTGGTGCAGGACCGAATGGCAGAGCAGATGAATTTGGAGCGGCTATGAAGTTGGTAGCAGAAGAGGGGCGGGGTGTGGTTGTTTTATTGCGTGATACGGCTATGAAAATAGAAAACAAAGATAATTCTTCACCTACGACGCTCAGACAATATGGACTAGGTGCGCAGATTCTATCCTCTTTGGGCCTGTCTAAATTAGAACTGCTTACAAACTCACCCACTCCCAAAGTCGTAGGCCTTGAGGCCTACGGTCTGGAGATAACATCGACCCGCAAAATTTCGGAGCTTGGATGATGGTCAGAAAAACAGAACACTATGCTTTGCCTAGGGCTTCTTTCCAAAATGATCCTAAAGTTCTTATTGTCATAGCTCCCTATTACAAGCCCATTGCTGATAATTTGCTGAAAGGTGCAACAATGGAAATATTGGCATCAAATGGGACTTTTGAAACCGTAGAGGTGCCAGGAGCATTAGAGATAGCAACTGCGATTGGTATAGCCGAAAGGTTGGAAAAGTTTGACGCCTACGTTGCCTTAGGATGTGTGATAAGGGGTGAAACTTCGCACTACGAAACGGTTTGTAACGATAGCAGTAGAGGACTTACCCTTTTAGGCCTTCAAGGTTTATGTATTGGTAATGGGATTTTGACTGTGGAGAATTTTGAGCAAGCTGAAGAGCGTGCTGATCCTGAAAAACAAAACAAAGGTGGAGGTGCAGCTGCAGCAGCATTGCATCTTTTATCTTTAAGTCATAAGTGGGCTAGTAACCAAAAAGGTATAGGTTTTAAGGCTGACTAAATAATTGGTTGTCAGCGATAGGCGCTTATAAGAGTAGTTAAAAATGTCACAAAGCGATAAAATTTCTGGTAATCAAAAAAGAAAAATTCGCTTTGCTACTCGCCTTTACATAATTCAGGCGCTGTTTCAAATGGAACAACTGGGCCAAACTATTGATCAAGTAGCAGAAGAATTTATAGAGCACAGATTTGGAGCAAACTATGATGAGGGTCAGATGTCTGACGGAGACGAAGCTCTTTTTAAGTCAATTCTAGAGGCAGCAGTTAATTTTCAAGCATCAATAGATCAACTAACTGATCGAGCATTAGTAGAAAAATGGCCAATAGCCCGAATAGATCCAACTTTACGATCACTTTTTAGATCTGCAGCTGCTGAAATTGTTCAGATAAAAACACCTCCTAAAATTGTTATTACCGAGTATGTAGCGCTTGCTCATGCCTTTTTCCCTGATGGAAAAGAACCAAATTTTGTAAATGCTGTGCTGGACCATATGGCAAAAGAGGCATGTCCTAGCCAATTTAGCTAATGTTCATATTGGAGCGGGACCGCAACTGCCGTTTGGTTATCTCATTCCCGAGGACCTGTATATACAGGTGGGCACCAGGTAACCAGGCCAGGGCCAGGACAGAGCCAGCTCCCTCGGAATTGCTTAAGGCCACCGGAATGCAACCATTACGAACAAAGCAGAACCCGCAACGAGAGCATATAGCCATCTGCTTAAAGAGTTTCAACTAATCTAAATTGAATATTTATTAAGCTTCTTCTTGTTTTACTGAATTAGTAGGATCAATTTATCTTCATGAAATTGGAATCATCAAAAAACTTAAGTAGAATTGCTCGGGGTGTAATGAGGCATTTTTCTCAAATAGGTTTGTCTAGTTTAAGTGAATTTTCGCCTATTAGAGGTTTGCGAGTTGATATCATAACCTTGGGAATGTCGGACGAGATTTGGATAGTAGAGTGTAAGTCAGGTCAAAGTGACTTTAAATCTGACAAAAAGTGGCAAAACTATTTAGATTGGTGTGATAGATATTTTTGGGCGGTGGATGCCAACTTTCCAATTAACATTCTACCCTCTGACACCGGCATAATTATCGCCGATGCTTACGATGCTTCTATTCTTAGAGACTCCCCACTAAATAAATTGTCAGCAGCAAGGCGAAAAAAAATTACGAAATCAGTAGCTAGATCGGCCTGTAATAGGTTGCTTTTACATACAGATCCAAAAATTTGAGAACTAGGATTATTTTGTAAGTTTACGAGCCGCTTGAGCCGCTAGTCTTATTTCTTCTGAAATTTCATCAGCTTCTTCAGGATCGAAATCCATTGGTATTTCTGTAACTCCTGCGGAAACGTAAATTCTTACCATTCCAATATCTGTTGGGCCAATTTGCAAGTTTGCTTCTATATTTGATTGTTTATTTATTCCCATGCAACATCCTAACGTGTTTAAGCGGCCTTAATATTCAAAGATAAATTTTGCAAGTAGTTGGTTTCTAAAAAATTTAAAGCATGTCAAGTTATAGAATTTAACTTGCATTTGATCAATCGCAGATATACATCGCGGGCGTGGGCCGCCTTAGCTCAGTTGGTTAGAGCGCTGGATTGTGGATCCAGAGGTCCCCCGTTCAAACCGGGGAGGCGGTACCATAATATGAAGTTTTAAATCGGGTGTTTAATTATCCATTTTGAGCGCTGAAATAAAAGCCTCTTGTGGAATATCTACTTTACCAAACTGACGCATGCGCTTCTTACCCGCTTTTTGCTTATCTAAAAGCTTCCTTTTTCTGGTTGCATCACCGCCGTAGCATTTAGCTGTCACGTCTTTTCGTAGTGCTGCGAGAGTCTCACGTGCGATTACTTTTCCTCCAATTGCGGCTTGAATTGGTATCTTGAACATATGTCGTGGGATTAAATCTTTTAGTTTTTCACACATAGCACGGCCGCGCATCTCTGCTCTATCTCGATGGACCATAACTGATAAGGCATCAACTGGTTCTTCATTTACAAGGATCGACATTTTAACTAAATTATCTTCCCGATAGCCAGTCATTTGGTAATCGAAGGAAGCGTAGCCTTTGGTAACTGACTTTAATCGGTCGTAAAAATCAAAAACAACCTCATTGAGTGGTAAATCGTATACCACCATTGCACGTGAGCCCGCATAAGTAAGATCCTCTTGAATACCTCGACGGTCCTGACAAAGTTTCAATACATCACCAAGATAATCATCTGGGACTAATATAGTTGCTTTGATCCTTGGTTCTTCCAGATGGTCCACCTTGCTTAAATCCGGCATATCAGCTGGATTGTGTAGTTTTATACTAATCCCATCCTTCATATAAATATGATAAATTACTGACGGAGCTGTAGTAATCAACTCAATGTCATACTCACGCTCAACGCGATCACGTATCACCTCTAGGTGTAATAGGCCTAAAAACCCGCAACGGAAACCAAAGCCAAGTGCTGCGGATGTTTCCATTTCAAAACTGAAAGATGCGTCATTGAGGGCCAGTTTTTCAATTGCTTCTCTTAAGTCCTCGAACTCGGAGCTATCTACAGGAAACAGGCCACAAAAAACGACTGGTTGGCTTGGATTAAACCCTGGTAAAGGTTCCTCCGCGCCTTTCCTCTCGTGAGTAATTGTATCACCTACTCTTGTGTCCCGGACTTGCTTAATAGATGCGGTGATAAATCCTATTTCTCCGGGTCCTAGTTGGTCAGTTGACTGCATTTCAGGACGAAAAACACCTATACGATCCACTGTATGAACGGACCCATTTGAAAACATTTTTACCTTATCGCCTTTCCCTAGAACGCCGTCCATTATTCGAACCAATACAACAACACCGAGATAAGCATCGTACCAGCTATCAACTAACATCGCTTTTAAGGGAGAATTCCTATCACCTTTGGGTGGGGGGAGTTTTTCAACTATTGCCTCTAATGTTTCTTGTATTCCAAGCCCTGACTTTGCAGAGACTTCCAGGGCCTCAGATGCATCAATCCCGATAACATCTTCGATTTGTTCAGAAACACGCTCACAATCCGATGCCGGTAAGTCAATCTTGTTTAAAACTGGCACAATTTCGTGATCTGCATCTATCGCTTGATAAACATTTGCAAGTGTTTGCGCCTCAACGCCTTGAGTGCTGTCGACTACTAACAAGGACCCCTCAACAGCTCTCATTGACCTAGATACTTCATATGCAAAATCCACATGACCAGGCGTATCAATGAGATTTAAAACGAACTGTTCGCCATTTGCGGCCGTGTAGTCTATTCTCACGGTATTAGCTTTGATTGTTATTCCACGTTCGCGTTCAATATCCATACTATCTAAAAGCTGCTCCTTCATGTCCCGATCAGCCACTGTGTTCGTTGACTGAATTAGTCGATCTGCCAACGTCGATTTGCCGTGGTCAATATGAGCAACAATTGAAAAATTTCTTATTTTATCGATATCTACCATAGCCATGGATATGTGGCTATTTTGGAGTTTGGTCAAGCTGTTAATGTATCATCAATCAAGCATAAGTTTTCTTCAGATAGACTTTATAACTTATTTTAAAATCTTTCCTATTCCGTAAAAAATAATCTCGCCGCATTTTCAAATTCACGCGGCTTTTCGGCATGAAGCCAGTGACCGGCATCTTTTAGCGTCGCAAATCTCGCCTTAGTAAACAATGAATTGATAATTTCTCGGTGCTCGGCGCGAATGTATTCACTCTTTTCACCTCTAAAAAATAATGTCTGCCCTGAAAATTTTTCATCTATTTTGGGAAA
>CAYMIR010000111.1:0-5163 GCA_964390655.1 uncultured Marinovum sp. | reverse complement strand
AGGTAACCTTCCACTTTCTGTAGATTTCTCGAAACTTGTACTTATTGGTCTCGGTAAATTTAAATCTTTTTTCAAACTCCAAAACTTCATTTGGGATTGAAAGGCGCTTCTTTTCCTCCTCTACCAATATCTCAATTTCGGCTAAAATGTCTGAGATTTTTGATAATTGTTTTTCTATCAATTCGCGAACTAAATGCTTGGTAATTAAAGATGACGAGGCATTTGGTGTGTCAGAAACAATCTTAAGTACGTATGTGAGCTCATTACACGAAAAAGATGTAGCCATTTCACAGAAACCAGCAGCTTCCATATCATATAATACTTTCTCCGTGTATCCATTTTCTGGTTTGCTAACTGTAAATAAAATTGCTGCCGGTATTAATTTGGAAAGTCTTAATCCTGGAAAAAAGGCAGCTCCACTTTCTTTTGAAACCACTTTATTTGCCTGATATATCTCTCCTATCGGGTCCTTGAAAAACCCAGCTATTCCTAAATTAATCCAAGCTGAGTAGTCATTTATTTTTAAATGATTCTTTAAAAATGTTGCGGCTGCGGCTGATTTTATTGATCCCATACCGGATATAACAAGAGCATGCCCTGCCGCTTCATTAGCATAAATTGGGAACAGTGATTTATTTTCCACAGTTTTCATATTGAAGGCGTCTATTAATGGTGCGGCTTCTGCTCGAAGTGCAATTACCCAGCAAAATTTAAACTGAAGCTCCGTACTTTTCTCAACAACAGTTACCTCACGCATTGCCCAATAAACTCTCAAAGTGAATTATTTTTTTATCGAGCTCATCTGTAAAATCTTTTTTGCCGCGTTTCATGGAGCCATTCATCAATATTTTAAGCTTTAAGATAATTTCTGTTAGAGCAAGTTCGTATTTAGATCGACTTAAATTTTTATTTTTTAAAAGCTTTTCTAGACTGTAGATCCTAAATCTGTCCATTCCCCAGTACATTTGTGATAGTTGATCTGAATGCCCACCATTTTTGATAGTTAGCTGTTCATTCACAAAATGGGTCTGTTCAAAAGCACAATACCTTAACCAAAAATCATAGTCTTCGCATGCCTTTAAGCTTTCATCAAAATTTCCCATGTCATTAAAAACAGATCTGTGAATTAAAGCTGAGCTTGGGGATATGCAACACATTTTCAGACACTTTTCAAAAAGGTCACCTCCCTTTTTGCTGTGCTTTTTGTGCTGGTTTACTCTGATCCCATTTCTTATCCAAATTTCGTTGGTATGGCTAACTCTACAAGAAAAGCTTTCTTTCTTTAGTGACGATAATTGTGCTTCTAATTTAGTAGGCTTCCACTGATCATCAGAGTCCAACAAGGCTACATATTCTGAGGATGACAATTCTATGCCAATATTTCTAGCAGAACTAACACCGCCATTTTCTTTATAGACATATCTCAGGGCTTTTTTTTGAGATCCAGATAATGAAAACCCTAAATTTTTCAGCACATCCCAAGTTTTATCGCTCGATCCATCATCAACAACAATAACTTCTTTTGGTTTAAACGTTTGCGCTAGTACGGATGAGACACTTTCTTCGATCAAGTGTGCCCGATTAAAGGTTGGAATTATAACAGAAACGTTTGGCATCAGAATAAATAGTGTACACTCTCGAATAGCTATCAAACAGAGATTTTTATACTTTATTTAAGAAATAAAAACTGCACTAGTAAGTAATCTGGACGATTTGGAGGATATTCATGAAACCACTAGCTTTTTCTAAGTCTGGAAAATTCTGGAGAGGGAACCTGCATACTCACTCCAACCGCTCGGATGGCTTGCTTTCGCCTGACGATTTATGTCAAAGATACAAAGATCAAGGATACAATTTTTTAGTAATTTCAGATCATTTTGTAGGTTTGTATAATTATCCAGTTACTGAGCCTTTAAATTTTAATGATCCAGAATTTATTACTATTTTAGGTGCTGAGCTTCATTCGGGATCTACAGAGAATGGAGAAATTTGGCATATACTCGCAGTGGGATTGCCAAAAGATTTTTCACCAACTAATTCGCCTAATTTTGTTCCTATCGATAATCAAGAGACTGGACCAGAAATTGCTAGGCGGTGTGTTGAAGCTGGTGCTTTTGTGACCATAGCGCATCCTCAATGGTCCGGGCTTACTTTGGCGGATGCTAGATCTATCAATTCAGCCCATGCCGTTGAAGTTTATAATCATGGTTGTGCCGTAAGTACGGACCGTCCTGACGGGTTTCACACATTAGATCTCCTCTTAGCTGAGGGCCGTAAGCTCAATCTTGTGGCGACAGATGATGCACATTTTACTGATCCCGACTATTTTGGAGGTTGGGTGATGGTTAAGTCTAATGAAAACAATTCCCGGTCTATTTTAAAAGCTCTGAAAGAGGGTGCCTTTTACTCATCAGAAGGGCCTGATTTAGTAGATATTGAAATAGAGGCTGACCTAGTTGAGGTTCATTCGACACCAGTCAGTACTGTTATTGTTCAAGGACAAGGCTCAGCGTACGTTGCCCAACACGGTGAAAATTTATTTTCCACTAAACTTTCACTAGAGCGCCTTAAAAAAAGCCCATGGCTAAGGATTACCGTAATAGATCATAATGGGAAGAGGGCTTGGTCAAACCCTATATGGCGATAATAAGTTCGTCTTATAAATGAAGTTACACCTAAGCTCCTACTATGGCTTTTACTTCAAGAAACTCTTCCAAACCCCACTCAGCTTTTTCTCGTCCGTTCCCTGATTGTTTATAACCACCAAATGGTGCGTCTGGGCCACCAGATCCATAATTTATATGAATTTGACCAGCTCTTAGGCGGCGTGCAATTGAGGTAAGTGTTTCCTTGTTTTCTCCTGAAACATACGCTGCTAGGCCGTATTCAGTATCGTTTGCAATTGCCACAGCATCATCTATGTCTTCATAGGTAAGAATTGAAAGAACTGGACCAAAGATCTCTTCCTTTGAAATCGTCATATCGTTCTCAACATCACCAAAAACTGTAGGTTTCGCGAAATAACCTCTTTCTAATCCGTTTGGTTTTCCAGTACCTCCAATTAACAGATTGGCGCCCTCATTAATTCCTTGCTCTATAAGATTTTGCACCTTTGCATACTGCACATCGCTTACCAAAGGACCAATTACTGTATCTTCCTTTTTAGGATCACCCACAACTACTTTTTCGGCTGCAAGTCTTGCAATAGAATGTGCTTCATCTTTTCGAGCTGCTGGTACCAACATTCGCGTCGGCGCATTGCAGGATTGGCCTGTATTATCCATACAAAGATTAACACCATTTTTTATAGACTTTTCAAAATCGGAGTCATCCAGAATTATATTTGCTGATTTGCCACCTAGCTCTTGGCTTACGCGTTTCACGCTATCAGCAGACGCTTTCGCAACTGCAACACCGCCTCTGGTTGATCCTGTAAAAGACATCATGTCAATATCTGGGTGAGCCGACATTGCTTCCCCCACAATTGGTCCCATACCGTTAATAAGATTGAATACTCCAGCTGGTACTTTTGCTTCATCCAATATTTCGGCCATAATCATAGATGAAAGCGGAGCAATTTCTGAAGGTTTTAAAACAGCTGTGCATCCTGCGGCAATACAAGGGGCGAGCTTTGATACGACTTGGTTAATGGGCCAATTCCAAGGAGTAATTAATCCACAAACCCCAATAGGCTCGTGCCGAATCAAAAATTTACCATGTTCATACTCGAAACTATGGTTTGTTAATGAGCGGATAGCTGCTTTAAGATGCCCTAATCCGACCATAGCTTGCGCACCTTTAGCAAGGTGAGTCGGAGCACCCATTTCAGTTTGAATGGCTTCTGCAACATCATCAAGTCGACGTTTATAAATTTCTCTAATTGTTGTTAGCAAATCTATTCTTTGCTCAACAGGAGTTTGAGAAAAATTTTGGAAAGCTTTTCGTGCTGCTTTCACTGCCTGATCTACGTGTTGAGCATTTCCTAGAGATATTTTTGTGACTTTTTCTTCAGATGCAGGATTTATAACATCTAGGGTTTCAACACCACTTGGTTTTATCCAAGAGCCATCAATATAAAAGTCCAGTTTTTCCATAAAAAATTCTCCATTAGAGTTTGAAAGGCTCGAATCTATCAACGTTTCGATAGCTGATTTTTATAAGTTAATATCACACAATTAAAGCTTTATTATTTAAATGTGAGTTTATAATCTACAAAAGTGATGTTAAGCTGAGAAGTATAATAGGCATGGTCGAGTAAAAAAGTTATCCAAAAAAAATTGGCGCGAAAAATCATGACCTAAATAAGATGTCAGTGTTAAATTGAAAGGCTTTTTTATGCAAAGGGTTTTAATCTCAGCCGGAGCGTCCGGCATTGGTTATACCTTAGCAGAACGGTTTAGTGACGCAGGCTACCAGATTTGGATTATAGATATTTCAAAAGAGGCTTTAAAAAAATGTCCAAAAGATTGGGAAAAAAGTAATCTTGATGTTTGTGATGAAAATGCAATGTCGTCTCTTTTTGATAAAATTAAGGAAAAATGGGCTGGATTAGATGTTGTTTGTGCTAATGCTGGAACTGCTGGTTCAACAGCGCTGATTGAAGATCAAGATATTGAAGCATTTCGAAGGTGTTTAGATGTAAATTTAACAGGTGCTTTTTTATCTGTTAAAGGCAGTTTGCCAATTATGAAAAAACAAAAGAATGGGGTTATTATTTTTACTTCATCTACTGCGGGTCTTAATGGGTTTCCATATCGCTCTCCTTACTCAGCAAGTAAATGGGCAATACATGGTTTTATGAAAACATTAGCTATGGAAGCGGGCCCGTTTGGAATAAGAACAAACGTTATTGCCCCTGGCTGTGTTGAGGGAGCACGTATTCAAGCCGTAATTGAGAGAGAAGCTGCAAAAAAAAATACAACACCAGATGTTATAAGGGAAGCTTATAAATCAGGAACGTCTCTTCAGACTTTCGTGGACGCACAGGATATTGCATCAATGGCTTTATTTCTAGCTTCAGATCAGGCAAGTCGAATATCTGGTCAAGTAATTGCTGTCGACGGGCATACTGAAAACCCAGATCCAAAAATTTATATTTAGAGAGCAAGTAAATTTTAAAACTGTGACTAAATGTTACTTGCAAGAAAATCAGTTTGACTATTT
>CAYMIR010000110.1:0-5184 GCA_964390655.1 uncultured Marinovum sp. | reverse complement strand
GCTCTTGCAAGTTTTCCAAATCCCAGCATTTTTTCTCCAATTATTTAACTTGCATGAACACGTTTTTATAGCCTTGCCTGATATTAAAACTCAAACTAGTAACTAAGTTAATATTTCACGCTACCCGTAAGCGATTTAAGGTCCTCGCATAGTAGTGTCAACGCTAGCGAAAAAACATCATTAATTTAAGGGTAAATTTATGACAAAATTAATACTTGAAAACCCAAAATATTGTTGCTGGAGTAATAAATGGCCAAAATAGAAAAGGTTTCACCGCTAGCGCCTGCTAGTTTTCCAGATATTCCTAATATAAAAGGGGTAAATTTTTCAACAGCGTCTGCTGGCGTTAAATATCAGGGTAGAAGCGATGTTATGTTGGCAGTTTTGGATCCTGGGACAGAAATTGCCGGTGTTTTTACATCTTCTTCTACTAGATCCTTTGCGGTTATCGATTGTGAGGAGAAAATCCATCTAAAAGACAGTTCGTCTGGGGCCGCTATAGTTGTAAATTCAGGCAATGCTAACGCATTTACTGGTTATCGAGGAAAGGTGTCTGTGGAAGCAATTACTTCAATGGCAGCAGAAGTATTAAACATACCGCGGTCTAGGGTATTTTCCTCCTCAACTGGCGTAATTGGTGAGGAATTACCTCACAATTTAATTATTGATGCATTAGGAAAAATGGTTGCCGACAAAACTAAGCAGGATATTTTTGAAGCTGCAAAAGCAATTATGACCACAGACACTTATCCCAAAGGTTCTGTAAGAAAGGTCGTAACTGATCAAGGTGAAATCACTATTGCGGGGATCGCCAAAGGTTCAGGGATGATTGCTCCAAACATGGCGACAATGTTAGTGTACCTATTTACAGATGCCTCTGTAAAAAAAAATACGCTGCAGTCTTATCTATCTGAAATAAATGAAAGAACTTTCAACTCAATTTCAGTTGATGGTGACACATCAACGTCTGATACTCTTTTGATGGCTGCAACCGGAAAATCAGGCATAAGAATAGAAAAGAATGATGAAAATTTTTCGCAAGGCTTGGCTTCTCTGATGACTGATCTTGCGCATCAAGTAGTTAAGGATGGAGAAGGAGCATCAAAGTTTGTTGAAATAAATATTGTCAATGCAAGAAATAAAATTGACGCGAAAACTCATGCAAAGTCGATCGCTAACTCTCCTTTGGTTAAAACTGCCATAGCGGGAGAGGATCCCAACTGGGGAAGAATTGTTATGGCAATAGGTAAATCTGGTGCTCAGGCAGAAAGAGATAAAATAAAAATATTTTTTGGTGATATTCTCGTAGCAGAAAACGGCTGGGTAGCTCCTAATTATTCAGAGGAGTTTGGAGCACAATATATGAAAAACACTACAATAAAAATTTCTGTAGATTTAGGTTTGGGAGAAGCAAATACTACTTTTTGGACCTGTGATTTTACGAGTGATTATATAAGTATTAATGCGGATTATCGTTCATGAAAACCGTCTTGGTTTCAGCAGTCGTTTTGGTGGACAAGGATGGTAGGATCCTAATAGCCAAGCGCCCGGATGGAAAGTCGATGGCTGGTTTATGGGAGTTTCCCGGTGGCAAAGTCGAGCCAGGAGAAACACCAGAACAAGCTTTGGTGCGAGAGCTTTCGGAAGAATTAGGTATTAAGACTTGGAACAGTTGCTTGGCGCCATTGACATTTGCTAGCCATGCATACGAGGAATTTCACTTACTAATGCCATTATTTGTTTGTCGAAAGTGGGAAGGAGTTGCTCTTCCAAAAGAAAACCAGGAATTAAAATGGGTTTATTCCAAAGAACTCAAAAATTATCCTATGCCTCCCGCTGATATTCCTTTGATTCCTATTGTGCGGGACTGGATATAATTTTTGAGCTTATTAAGACTTAAATATTAATCTAGCTTTCGAGCAATCTCTTCCCGTTCAAATATTTCTATGACATCATCAGGGCGGATATCTTCATAATTTTCAAAAGCCATTCCACACTCTTGTCCTGATTGAACCTCGGGAACTTCGTCTTTAAACCTTTTCAGAGTTTTTAATGTACCTTCATGGATTACAATGTCGTCACGAAGCAAACGGACGCCAGCACTCCTTCTGGCCACTCCTTCTGTAACTAAACACCCAGCAACTCTTCCAACACCCGATACTTTGAAAACTTCCTTGATTTTGGAATAACCAATAAAATTCTCTCGAATTTCTGCTGATAGTAGACCAGAAGCTGCTGCTTTAACATCGTCAACTAAATCGTAAATTATGGAGTAATACCGAATTTCAACACCTTTTTGATTAGCAGAATTTCTTGCAGAAGCGTTCGCTCTGACATTAAACCCCATAACAGGTGCGCCTGATGCTTCAGCTAAGCCGACATCTGTATCCGTTATTGCTCCTACTCCATAATGTAAAACTCGCACTCTAACTTCTTCGTTACCAATTTTTTCCATTGCTTGAACAATAGCTTCAGCTGAACCTTGAACATCAGCTTTAACTAAAATAGGCATTTCTGTGACGTTTTCATCCTCTTTTGCTTTGGCCATGAGTTGTTCAAGTGAAGTCCCGGCACCAGCTGCAGCGCGTTTTTCTTTGGCGGCGTTTTCGCGATACTCAGAAATCTCCCGAGCTTGCGCCTCTGTTTCGACTACATTTAATACATCCCCTGCTTCAGGTGTTCCATTCAATCCCAGTACTTCAACAGGTACTGACGGCCCAGCTTCTTTGACCCTCTCGTTTTTGTCATTAATTAAAGCCCGGACTTTTCCCCATTGCTCTCCCACAACAAAAATATCGCCTTGTTTCAACGTTCCATTTTGGACAAGAACGGTAGCTACAGGGCCCCGTCCCACATCTAACTGGGCCTCAATAACTGCTCCATGAGCTGCCCTCTTATTATTTGCCTTCAACTCCAAAATTTCTGCTTGTAAAGCGATTGCCTCTAATAACTCATCAAGACCCTTCCCAGTTATCGCAGACACTTCTACATCTTGTACTTCTCCAGACATAGCTTCTACGATTACCTCATGCTGTAACAACTCAGTGCGCACATTATCTGGGTTTGCTTCCGGCTTATCACACTTATTTATTGCAACTATCATCGGGACTTCAGCGGCTTTAGCGTGGTTTATTGCTTCAACTGTTTGAGGCATTACGCTGTCATCTGCTGCTACAACTAGAACCACAATATCAGTAACTTGCGCACCTCTTGAACGCATTGACGTAAAAGCTGCGTGACCTGGTGTATCCAAAAATGAAAGAATCGCACCATCTTTAGTTTTAACCTGATAAGCTCCGATATGCTGAGTAATACCTCCAGCCTCTCCAGAAACAACTTTGGCATTTCTTATTGAGTCCAAAAGAGAGGTTTTCCCGTGATCAACATGACCCATAATTGTGATTACAGGAGGTCGAGACTTAAGGTCTTCGGGTTTGTCTTCAATTTCAGTTATTGCATCTTCCACATCAGAAGCAGAAACCCTAACAATTTTATGCCCAAACTCCTCAATTATTAGTTCGGCAGTATCTGCATCTATGATTTGGTTTTGAGTAACCATCATACCCATTTTCATCAATGCTTTTACCACTTCAGCAGATCTCTCTGCCATTCTGTTAGCAAGCTCGGAAACAATAATTGCTTCAGGAACTTGTACGTCTCTAATAATTTTTTCTCTTTCTTGAGGTTGACCCATTGCTTTCTGTCTGGCTCGTTCTTGCTTCCTCTTCATAGCAGCCATGGATTTTTGATGACTTCGCTCGCCGCCATCCAAAGCTTGGCTTAATGTTAGCTTTCCAGAACGCCTACCTTCATCACCACGGCCACGTCCAGAAGACCTTTCATCACCTTCGCGGTCTTTTTTTCTAGAACTTGGGGAAGACGGCCGCACAGTTTTTTGATCACTAAATTCTCTTCGTTGCGGAGCCTCCGTTTTAGTTGCAGTTTTTGCTTCTAGAGCAGCCCTCTTAGCTCGCTCCTCTGCTTGTTGTTTAGCAGCTTCAGCTTGGGCCTCTTTTTCAGTCTCAATTTCTTCAGCTTTTTTTAATTCGCGTTGCTTGCTTTCCTGTTCAAGCCGTCTTTTCTCTCGTTCTTGCTCTCGTTCTTTCGCGCTGGCCTCGCGTTGAGCAACTTCGTCCGCTTCTCTTGCTTTCGCGGCTTGAAGCGCTTTTAACCGACGCTCCATTTCTGTATCTGTGATACCAGAGGGAAGAGCATTTCCGGCGTTTTTACTAGATGATTGAATACTGCTTTTTGTTACTCCAGCTTTTGGAACAACTACTCTTTTCCGCTTCGTCTCCACGACGACATTCTTAGAGCGCCCATGACTAAAGCTCTGCTTTACGTTACTGGCCCGTGGTCCACTTCGGACACCTAAGGTTTTTTTTCCATCACTATCGCTCATTTAGACGTTTCATCCTTTCGAAAAGAATTTTGATCTTTTATGATGCGCAATCCTTTAAGGCGCTGAGCATCTTCTACTATACGTTTAGTTAAACCACCAGATGCTAGTGCGCAGTGAGTAATATTTTCTCGGCCAAAGGCTTTTCCAAGTTCTTTTGAGGTTAGCCAGCCGATGAAACTTCCATCTTCAGGTGTTTTTAATCTCGATTTTTCCCGATTAGAGCCATCACTAGATTGAATTAAAACTTTAACCATATCTTTTTTAAGCCAATCCTTTACTTTCTCATATCCACCAACGCATTGGCCAGATTTTCGTGAGAGACCTATAAGTTTTATGATGCGGCTGGTTATTAAATTTTCCACTTGTTCAGCAAGATTTTCTATACAATTGGCGCTTTGTTTTGCAGCTTGAGAAAACAGTTTTTCTTTCACTGCTTTGGCAATTGCAGAACGATCAGCTTTGACCCATAGACCTCTACCTGGTAACTTGTTTTCAGGGTCAGGGTATAGGACGTTGTTCGGGCCTACAACGAAGCGAACCAATTCACTCTTTGACAGCACCTGACCTGTAGCGATGCATTTTCGCTCTGTTTCCCTAAATCTTTCAGCAGACAAAATCATATAAAAGGTTACTCTTCTATTTCCTCATCACTCGGAGCCAGATCATCAGGGTTAACCCATCCCAACATAACGCGAGCGGTCATTACTAGATCTTGGGCTTCTTCCAAGCTTACATCAAACTTTTCAAGTATTCCGTCGTCTTTTACTCTCTCACCATCAACA
>CAYMIR010000109.1:0-5220 GCA_964390655.1 uncultured Marinovum sp. | reverse complement strand
TTTGAATTACCTGACGGTCGAGTTTTTCGTGCACATGGGAAAAACCCTGGGCCTGTAAGTAAGCTTAAAATCAACAATGAAGATGTTTTTGCAAGGCTTATACGGGAAGGGGATCTTGGTTTTTGTGATGCTTATCTTGATGGTTGGTGGTCTACGCCTGATTTACAAGCGTTCTTAGACCTTGTGCACGCTGATAATGATGAAATGTATGATTCTTTTCCAGGTATGGGTATGGTAAGGGCCTGGGAAAAATTTCGATTTTGGCTACAATCTAATTCCAAGTCTCAAGCTAGAAAGAATATAAGCTATCATTACGATCTAGGAAATGATTTTTACAAATTGTGGCTCGATGAAACCATGACCTATTCATCTGCAATTTTCAAAACTGGGCAGGAAAGCACAGAAAGCGCTCAGATTGAAAAGTACTCTTCATTAATAAATCAAATGGGTGCAAAGAAAGGTGATCATATTCTTGAAATAGGGTGTGGTTGGGGAGGGTTTGCTGAATATGCGGCAAAAGAACGAGGACTAAAAGTTACAGGGTTAACAATTAGCAAAGAGCAATTAAAATATGCTGAAAAGCGCATCAAAGATGCGGGTCTTTCAGATATGGTTAATTTCAAGCTTCAGGACTATAGGGATGAGCGTGGGAAATATGACGGCATAGCGAGCATAGAAATGTTTGAAGCCGTAGGAGAAAAATATTGGCCAGCCTATTTTGATTGTGTAAAAAACTGCCTCTATCCTGGCAAACAGGCTACACTTCAGATTATTACCATCCAAGAGGCAAGGTGGGAAATATATCGACGTGGAGTGGATTTCATTCAAAAATATATTTTTCCAGGTGGGATGTTGCCTAGCCCAGCTGCGCTTAGGTCAGAAGTTGAGCGTGCTGGCTTGAAAGTTGTAAATTCAATAGAGTTTGGAGAAAGTTATTCCCAAACCTTGCGACGCTGGCATGAGACATTTAATGCTAAATGGGATCAAATTTCTGAAATGGGTTTTGACGACAGATTTCGAAGAATGTGGAACTTTTATTTAACCTCATGCGCGTCCACTTTTCATTATGGCAATTGTGATGTCACACAAATTACAATTGAGAAACCGACCTAGGGTTTATAGGTCAGGTTTTAGCTTAAAATGACTAACATTTTTCTATATGGAACACTCTGCGACAGAGAACTCCTTGAGGTTTGCCTTGGCCGTTCGCTTAATAATGTCAACTTGGTAATGGCAGAACTTGAAAACCACTCGGTTTTTTGGGTTAAAAATAACAATTTTCCAGTTATAAAATTCAATCGAGGATCATTTGCCAAGGGTCTTGCTGTTCTTGATCTGAAGGATCATGATCTAAATCGATTAAATTTTTATGAAGGTGGCTTTAATTATGAATTACGAAAGTCTTCTATTATATTGAAAGATAAAGATTTTTATTCAAAAAATAAAATAGAGGCTTACGTTTATTTCAATAATAATAAAGAAATCGAAATAGGAAAAGACTGGGATTTGGGCGAGTGGCAGCTTTGTTATGGCTTGATTTCAAGATTAGTGGCAAAAGAATATATGCCGCTAAGGCGTCGGTGTGGGGAAATTGATTTATTGGCTGAATATGAGAAGATATATAATCGTTTATCTAAAAATTTATAAAACATATCTTTAAATTTTTGATAAATAGACATAGTTGTTCGACTCAATGAAATGCAGTTGAAAGAGATTTTTTCTAAATTCTTTATTGAATGAAATATTATAAGGCCACTTTAAATGGACTATGCTTCTGATCTAGCTTCAGTAATAGGAAACACACCATTAATAAAATTAAGGCAAGCTAGTGAAGAAACAGGTTGTACTATTCTTGGAAAAGCAGAATTTCTAAATCCTGGTCAATCTGTAAAAGACAGGGCAGCATTGAGCATTATCAAAAGTGCGATAATTGCTGGTCAACTAAAACCAGGTGGAACTATTGTTGAGGGAACTGCGGGCAATACAGGAATTGGATTAGCTCTAGTAGGTGCCTCAATGGGGTTCAAAACCGTGATTGTTATTCCCGAGACGCAAAGTAAAGAAAAAAAAGATATGATCCGCCTCGCAGGAGCCGAATTGATTGAAGTTCCAGCAGTTCCCTACAAAAATCAGAATAATTATATAAAATACTCCGGACGCTTAGCTGAAAAATTATCTAAAACTCGTCCTGAAGGAGCTATTTGGGCAAATCAATTTGATAATGTCGCAAATAAGCAGGCTCATATTGATACGACTGGACCAGAAATTTGGCAGCAAACTGACAGTCAGGTTGATGGATTTATTTGCGCATGTGGGTCTGGTGGTACTTTGGCAGGTGTAACTGAGTTTTTAAAACCAAAAGGAGTTAAGATTGGTTTGGTTGATCCAATGGGTGCTGCTCTTTTCTCGTACTTCACAGACGGTGTTCTTGCCTCTAGCGGGGGTTCAATTACAGAAGGAATAGGCCAGGGTAGAATTACTGAAAATTTAAAAGGCCTTGTTCCTGATTATGTTTATCAAGTTGAAGATAAAGAAGCCCTAAACATTGTTTTTGATATGATGGAAAATGAAGGACTTTGTTTGGGGAGTTCTTCGGGAATAAATATTGCCGGAGCTAAACGATTAGCAAAAGATCTAGGAAAAGGATGCACGGTTGTTACAATTTTGTGTGATTTTGGTACTCGTTATCAATCAAAATTATTCAACCAAGAGTTTTTGCTGTCTAAAGGTTTGCCAACTCGCAATTGGATGAATTCAGTGAAAACTGATCTCCCAACTGTTTTTGAGGGATAGCTATGAGATTTATTTTAGTTTTTATCTTATTAACTTTAACGCCATATTCTGCTTTTGCTAATTCAGATGTTGATCAGAGTGATTTCGCTTATGAGAATTGGGAAAGTACAGTAATTAGAGCGGAGTCTGTTCTATCGGCGGGTAGGGCTTCTGAAAAATCATTAGAAATTTTGAGAGATGAAGTTAGAAACTGGAGAAGTGTTTTTAAAACTTCAACTGGTATTAACTCTGATCGTATTTCTTTAATACAGACACAATTTAATGCACTTCCACCTGTTCCAGATGATGGTTCTGAGGATCCATTAAAAGTTAGAAGAAACGAATTAAAAAATCTTCTTAATGAATTAAAAATACCAGGTCTGCAGGCAAATGATGCTTTTATTCAGGCAGATACACTAATTAACGAAATAGATTTATTACTCAGAGCTCGCCAAACGGATGCTCTTTTGACCAGTGTAGAAAGCCCATTGCGTCCAAGCATTTGGGCCCCGGCCGTATCTCAAAGTTTTAATGCCTTGTTCGCGCCAATAAAAGAGTTTCGCTCAATTGAAATATCAGATGCTCAAAAAACAAATTTTAAAATGCAAGCTGTTAGTATCTTTGCTCTAGTTTTTGGTGCAATTGCTTCTTGGTTTGTTGGCTTAAAGGTGACGAATTCACTAGATAGTCTTGCTTATAAAACTCCGACAAAACGTTTTGGGGTCATAAAACTGCCTATTTCTTTGTTAGAATTTTTATTTAAGTTTGTTTCAATATTATTGATTGTAAGGGCTTTACATCTTTCTGGAATGGTAGGGTTGAAAGGGTCTCTCTTTTTAGATCAACTGCCTTATTTCGGTGCATTATTATTGTTTGCTTTATGGCTTCCAAAACAATTATTCAGTGGTGATGTTGGTTTTTTGTCGTCATTAAACCTTAGCAACAAAGTTACTACTAATTCAAATTTTGCGGGAGCTGCAGTTGTTTTGATCTTCTTTGATCTAACTGCGACAGGACTGTCACAAAGCAGCATAAATCAGGATACTTATTCTTTTGCAGTATTGATTGTAACGATACTAGCAGGACTCATTTTATGGCGCGTTTGTACTTCAATTAAAGAAATAGAAAACTTAATTTCACAAAAACAAAAAGATGATGAGCAATTTAGAGTCAGTTTTTCTCGTCGCTTTCCAAACCTAATTTATCGATTGTTATTTATTTCAATATTTTTGGCTCCAATTTTGGTGGCTGTTGGGTACGTAAATGCTGGTCAAGAATTAACTAAATCAATCATCCTTTCATTAGGATTATTAGTAACCGTTATTATAGTTCAAGATTATGTAATTGATCTTTACCTTATGGTTTTGGGAGAGGAGAAAGATCATAGAGATCAGCTTGTGCCGATTTTATTATCTTTCGTTCTGCTTCTAATTTCACTACCATTTTTCGCTGTTATATGGGGAGTAAGACAGCAAGAACTGTTTGAAATTTGGTCGAATTTTCAAAGTGGATTTGAGCTTGGAACAATTAAATTATCACCTGGTCTAATTTTAGGATTCTTAATTATTTTTACAATAGGGTATATGGTAACCCGTTTTGTCCAATCTGCTTTACAATCAACAGTACTTCCTAGAACTTCAATGGACAGCGGAGCTCAAACAGCAATTATATCTGGTGTTGGTTACGTTGGTATTTTTTTAGCAGCTATAATTGCATTTTCAACGACTGGTTTGGATTTATCATCGCTAGCGATAGTTGCTGGCGCACTTTCTGTAGGTATTGGTTTTGGATTACAAAATATTGTATCTAATTTTGTTTCCGGGATTATTTTACTCATTGAACGTCCAGTAAGTGTGGGGGATTGGATCGAAGTTAGTGGTAAAATGGGATATGTTCGAGATATTTCCGTCCGGTCAACTCGAATTGAGACCTTTGACCGATCTGACGTTATAATTCCTAATGCAGATTTAGTTTCTGGTGTTGTTACTAACTACACTCGCGGAAACACAGTTGGACGCCTTATTATTCCAGTAGGTGTGGCGTATGGGACGGATACCAAGGTAGTCGAAGCGATATTGAAAGAAATTGCCGAAGCTCATCCTAAGATACTTAAAGATCCAGGACCTTCAGTAGTATTTCAGGGATTTGGATCTGACAGTTTGGATTTTGAAATCAGGGCCATTCTTGGGGACGTCAATTGGATGCTTTCCATAAAGTCTGAGATTAATCACCAAATTGCTGAACGATTTGCTAAAGACGGAATTGAGATACCGTTTGCTCAAAGAGATATTTGGATAAAAAATCCCGAAAGTTTGAAATAATTCTAAATAACATTGCCAAACCCAAAAATATTGGGTTGCATTTATTTACGTTACGTAGATAAGAGCGACAAGAGGACAGTTGGCCGAGTGGTCGAAGGCGCACGCCTGGAAAGTGTGTAGGCGGGAA
>CAYMIR010000108.1:0-5220 GCA_964390655.1 uncultured Marinovum sp. | reverse complement strand
TCTTTGTAAACACTTTGCTCGACCACCATGAGTAGGCGTAGATATTTTAGCTGTTGGTGTAATCAAGTCATAGTTTTCAAATTCTTGCTGCACTGCGGCACTCTCCTTGGCCTGGGACCGTAAATGCTTTTTTTTGTTCAAGCAAGAAAATTGAAAACTTTATCGCTCAACTTTAGTTAGATCAGCGACTGATAAACACAATTTGCAAATTCGAGACAACAAATTCAGCCTATTACGTCTAGTAATATCGACATCAGAATTAATCTGGACGGTTTCAAAGAAAATATCGATAGGTGTTCTTAGATTGGCCATTGAATTCATTGCTTCCACGAAGTTTTCTTTTTCTAAAGCGCTTCTGATTTTAACTTCTTCATTATCAAGTGCATAAAATAAATTACGTTCAGCCTCTTCTTCTGCGTACTTCGGATCGGCTCCGTAAGAATACTCAACACCGTCGTTCTGTTCAGCTTGGAGCAAAATGTTGTTAGCACGTTTAAAACCTTGTATTAGATTTGACCCGTCGCTTGTTTCAATAAAGTCCATTAAAGCAAATGATTTTTTCACTAAAAGCGCCAGATCATCGCCTTTGTCCAGTGATAAGCACGCATCGATTAAATCATGTCGTAGTGATTGATCACGAAGAAAAACTTTCATTCTCTGGTGAATAAAATATTTCAGATCTTCTATGTCTGCACCGTCGTTACCTAGTGCTAAAATATCTGACAAAGAAATTCGAATGTCATTTTCAATTATTATTCGGATCAAACCTAAAGCACTTCGTCTCAAAGCAAATGGATCTTTAGAACCCGTTGGCTTTTCGTTTATTGCCCAAAAGCTAGTAAGAGTATCAATTTTATCGGCTAAAGCCACAACAATTGATGTTGGTGAATTGGGAACCTCATCACTGGGGCCCAATGGAGCGTAGTGTTCTTTACAGGCATTTGCTATGTTTTCCTCAAAACCCACCTCAATAGCGTAGTAAGTTCCCATTACTCCTTGTAATTCTGGAAATTCATATACCATCTCAGACGAGAGATCTGATTTGGATATAGAAGCAGCACTCTTTGCTAAATTAGGATCACAACCAATTTTTTTGGCAATTGTTCCAGATAAATCAGTAATGCGTTCAACACGCTCAAATTGGCTACCTAACTTATTATGAAAAGTAACCTGCTTTAATTTTTCGAGCCAAAGATCAAGACCGTTAGTATTAATAATTCGAAGATCATTATCCCAAAAAAATTTCGCATCAGCCAATCTAGCCGAAAGAACTTTTTGATTTCCAGCTAGAATTGTTGATCCGTTATCAGATGTTTCACGATTAGCTACAGTGGCAAACTGAACCACTTTTTTATTCTTGGGGTTTAGAACTGAAAAAAACTTTTGGTGCTCTCTCATGGAGGTTTGTAAAACTTCCGGGGGTAACGACAGAAATTGATCCTCCAGTTTGCCCATTAAAACTACTGGCCATTCGATCAAGCCAACTACTTCATCCAATAAACTAGGATCATTGATTAGTTCCAGACCCTGAGCAAAAGCTTGATTTTTGATTTCCTGTAAGATTATTTCTGCTCTTTCTGAGGGATCTAATATAACAAATTCTTTTTTTAATTTAGAAGCATAATCTTCGAAAGAATTTACCGAAAAATCTCCATTTCCCATGAACCGATGACCAAAAGTCTTATCTCCTGAGGAAATACCTTCAATATCCATTTCGACGACCTTGGAACCATCATCATCATATAAAATACAGATTAAGGAATGCAGAGGTCGAACCCATTTTAATGAGCTTTCACCCCATCTCATTGACTTGGGCCAGGGAAAGTTTCGAACTATTTTATCTAAAACTGCAGAAATAATGGCAGCTGCTTCTCGGCCTTCAGTTCTTATGCTTGCATAATAAAATTCACCTTTTTTTTCTTGGCGGACTTCCAGTTGACTTAATTCTAAACCAGTATTTGTTAAAAAACCTTGGATTGCTTTTTCTGGAGCATCTTTCCTAGGGCCCCTCTTTTCTTCAACGCGGCTAAGACTTGTGTTGGAAACATTTTGTAAAACTAAAGTTAAACGTCTGGGAGTAGAAAAATTAGCAGAACTTTCGTAAGTTAAGCCTAATTCTGAAATACCATCGGTGAATAATTTTTCTAAATCTGATGAAGCTTTTCGCTGCATTCGAGCAGGTATTTCTTCTGATAGTAACTCAATGAGCAAATCAGGCATTATTCAACCCTCTTAGGACAGCTCTGATCTTTAGCAGACCCATCATATAATTTTTCACCACAATCATTTAACTCATGCCAAGCATAACCCCGTCCATCAGGATAAATCACGACATACCGGTCAATGCCATACTCAAAGTTCTTTCGGCCAAGAAAAGCGGTCGCTGATCCAGTGGATAGATCTTTACCAATACGTTTTGAGTTAAAACATTCGAACCAACTTGGTGCATTTCTTGGCATCGCGGCCTTTAGCTTTATATATTTTTCATTCAAAACATCAAAACTTTGTTTAATCTCAAAGCAAGCCCGAAATCTTATCGGCGAACTATCAGCATCAATTCCCTGGAAATTAACTACCTCTAATTTCTCTGGCATTTTCGTCGATAGATTGACCAAAGATATACCCCTGGACTCCTCAAGATCAACTTTCGCATAGAAGCCGTATACTTGTAGATAATACATTGTTGCTCCAGCTAAAAAGGAAGTGAGCAGAATGGCGATAACCAAGAACTTTCCTATCACTTAAAATTTTCCCCCAGCTGCGGTTAAAACAAAAGCATCGGCGCACTGTTTTGCCAACCCTCTAACTCGGCCAATATAGGCTTGTCGTTCCGTAACTGATATAACACCGCGAGCATCAAGAATATTGAAGATATGAGACGCTTTAATACACTGGTCATAAGCAGGATGAACCATAGTAATATTTTTCCCTGATTTGGGATCTAACTCATCTTGAGATAATATTTCTATACAACCCTGCTCAGCTTCATCAAATTGCCGGAAAAGAGTTTCGGTATTAGCAACATCAAAATTCCATCTGGAATATTCTTCCTCAGTTTGTTTAAAAATATCTCCATATTTTAGCGGAATGCTAGCTTTGGGAGCATTAAATGGCATATCCATGACATAGTCGACACCTAGTATATACATAGCCAGTCTTTCTAAACCGTATGTCAATTCACCAGAAACCGGATTGCAGTCATAACCCCCAACTTGTTGAAAATATGTAAATTGGCTAACTTCCATACCATCACACCAAACTTCCCAACCTAAGCCCCAAGCTCCAAGCGTTGGGCTTTCCCAATCATCTTCAACAAACCTTATGTCATGTAGCTTAGTATCAATACCAATTGCGTCCAATGATCCTAAATATAAGTTTTGGAAATCAGGGGGACTTGGTTTCATTAATACCTGAAATTGATAATAGTGCTGTAACCGGTTTGGATTTTCGCCATAACGACCATCGGTTGGCCTTCTAGAAGGCTGGACATAGGCTACCGACCAGGGTTTAGGACCCAACGATCTTAGTGTAGTGGCGGGGTGAAACGTTCCTGCTCCAACTTCCATATCGTACGGCTGCATCAAAGCACATCCTTGTGCCACCCAATAATTTTGGAGCCGCAGGATGATATCCTGAAAAGACTGAGGAGAGTTCGCAACCATATGCGTTACCTTTAAATTAGCATAAAAACTTACTCGTTCTTAGGGAAAGCGTTCATTACCGTCAATCAGGCAAACCAAATTCATCTCTCCATTTACTAAATAAAACAATAAAACATGGCTAATTTCGCCAAAACTTCAATGTGAATAAAATATATACCGCCATTAATTCTAAGCGGCCTATAAGCATACCAGCAATAAGTAACCATTTCGCTGTTTCGCTTAAAGACGAGAAGTTTCCGTCGGGACCTATAGTTTCTCCCAATCCTGGGCCAATATTAGCAAGAGCGGCTGCTGCGCCTGATAAAGAAGTTATAAGATCTAAACCAGTCAGTGACAGAAGAACCGCCAATATACCAAGTGATGCAAAGAAAACGACAAAAAATGTAAGTACCGAATTCAAAATATCGTCACTAATCTGTCGCCCTTGATACCTAGGTATGAAAATACCGTTCGGAGATTGTATTCTTTTTAACTGGCTCGATATAGATGCAAATACAATTTGATACCTAAAAATTTTAACAGAACAGGTAGTTGAACCTGCGCAACCACCAATAAGTCCCACAAAAAATAAAAGTGATACTAGAAATCCACCCCACAACATATAATTAGTAGAAGCATATCCAGTGCCAGTCATAATGGATGTTATGTTAAAAAGAGCTTTTCGAAACACTAATTCAAAAGACAAGTTTAGCTGTAAACTTAGAACTAGAGTACTTAACACGACCAGAGAACAGATTAAAAAAATAAAAGTTTTAACCTGCGGATCTTTAAATACCGCCGTACCTTGCCCATTGATTAACTGAACGTAGCGTACGAACGGTAATGCAGACAAAATCATAAATAAAATTGCAACATATTCAACTTGCCAGGAAAATACAGAAAAAGATCCATCATAATTAGAAAAACCGCCAGTTGCTACAGTAGTGAACGAATGAACTACAGCATCAAAAAAACTCATTCCAGCCAATACATAAGCTAAACCACAAGCAACAGTTATTCCTACGTAAATTATCGATATTTGAAATGCTATTGTTGTGGCTCTGGGTAGAATTTTTCCAAGAGTGTCAAAACCTTCAGCCCGAAAGATTTGCATCCCACCAACTCGAAGTTCAGGGAGAAAAACCATTGCAACAACAATAATCCCTATTCCACCAAGCCATTGTAAAATACCTCTCCAAAGGAGTAGTCCTTTTGGCATTTTATCTAGTTCATTAAAAACAGTAGAACCCGTGGTGGTAATACCTGATACTGCCTCAAAAATAGCATCAACAAGATTAGCATTTGTATATCCAAGTACAAAAGGAATTGATGCAAAAATCGACAACACGACCCAAACTAGAGTGGTCAATAAGAAGGTTTTTTGAATATCCAGACCAACGTGAGTTCCATTTGATGATGCTAAAGCAAGAAAACCACCACTAATTATGGTTATGGCGGCGGAGATTGCAAAAACAGGCCAATGGCCATTATCTTCTCCTATGTCTGCTGCCAAAGGTGCGAACATAGTTAATCCAAGAAAGATTACTAGAATCCCAATCACGTATCCAACGGGCCGCAT
>CAYMIR010000107.1:0-5258 GCA_964390655.1 uncultured Marinovum sp. | reverse complement strand
GCCGCAGCTGGCGGTGTTGGCTTGATAGCTGGTCAATGGCTTAAGTACATTGGTGCAGAAAGTATAGGAACCGTTGGAAGTGATGATAAGATCAAACTTGCCAAAGATGCAGGCTATAATCACGTAATAAATTATAATAAATCAAACTTTGTTGAAGAAGTGGCGCGCATCACAGGCGGCATTGGTGTTGATGTCGCATACGATAGCGTAGGTCAGGCCACCTACCCTCATACACTTTCTTGCCTAAAGAAATTTGGTTTGTTTGTCTCTTTTGGCCAGTCGAGTGGCATTATAAAGGATGTTGCTATGGGAGACTTGGCTAAAAATGGATCACTTTACGCTCAGAGGCCAACCTTGTTTGATTTCATATCAAGTAAAGAAAGTTTACAGCAGGTTTCCGACAATATGTTTAAAATGTTGGCTGATGGTCATGTAAAAATGCATATTAATCAAAGGTACGCTTTGAAAGACGTTCCGTTAGCTTTTGAGGCACTCATGGGTAGAAAGACGACCGGAACCACAGTTTTTGATGTAGGGAGAAGTTGATGTCATCACAGCTTTGGAATGGACAAGCATTTTGTGTAAGCCATGCCGACGGATCGGGTATATTTAAAAGCAATTTTACTGGAGGTCTTCGAGCTTTTTTTGAGTATCGCAATTTGGGAGTAGATGATGCCACCCAAGGGAAATACTCAGCCAATGTTATTCGCGCCGTTCCAGGAAGACATGCCGAGCCAGCCTGGCATATACATCACCTGGACTTCCAAATGATTTATATTCTTCAAGGATGGGTTACTTTTGAATACGAAGGACAAGGCGAAGTGACTTTTAGGCCTGGCTCAGCAGCGCTTCAGCCTCCTGGCATCCGACATCGAGAAATAAGACACAGCGATGATCTGGAGCTCATTGAAATTACATCTCCCGCTGAGTTTAAGACAGAGACTGTAGGCGAACCATAGCAAAGTTTTAATTCAGAAGGTAGGTGACCAATGAATAGTTTAGACGACTTAAAGTCTTCCATAATACGCCAATTTGGGACGCCATGTTCTGTTATTGACCTAGATATAGTCGAAAGTAACATCCAGCGTGCTCAAAAAATTTGTGATGCGGCCGGAGTAGCTAATCGTCCCCATATTAAAACGCACAAATCACCTGTACTGGCAAAAATGCAAATTAATGCAGGAGCGCGTGGGATAACTTGCCAAAAGCTCGGGGAAGCTGAAGTAATGGCCAAAGCAGGTATAGACGATATTTTGATAGCAACAAATATATTGGGAGCCGCTAGGTCAGGTCGTTTGGCCAGTTTGCAGAAAAAACTTCCATTAAAAGTCTGCGCAGACAACCATGTTTCTTTGCAAGAATATTCAAAGGCCGCTGAAGCTGCAAATCGACCTCTTGATGTTCTCATCGAGTGTGACACTGGACAAAAAAGAGCGGGCGTCGAAGATGCCAAAGAGGCTGCAAGTTTAGTTCAATCAATTATTAAAAATAAGTGGTTAAAATTTACTGGGCTCCTTTATTACCCACCCCTACACGGTTGGAGTGATACACAAATGTTTCATAACTCGCTAACAAAAATGCTTGATGATTTAAAAGTTAAAGCAAAAATAATATCTACCGGCGGTACACCAAACTTTGCAAATATTGGGAAGCTTAAAGGTGCAACAGAGCATCGAGCCGGAACATGTATTTTTAATGACATGATGATGGTTAAAGACGGTTTCGCTCAAATTGCCGATTGTGGTTTTCGAGTGTTTACAAGTGTAGTCAGTAGAGCAAATGAAGATCGGGGAATATTAGACGCAGGCTCAAAAACACTGACCTCTGATACTGGAGGGTTAAAAGGATTTGGTTACATAAACGAGTATCCAGAAGCCTCTATAATAAAATTTTCAGAAGAGCATGGTTTTCTTGATCTTAAGGATTGCAAAGCGAAACCCTCGGTAGGTGATATTGTTACTGTGATACCTAACCATGTTTGTGTAGCTGTTAATATGGTTGATGATCTAGTTATGGTTCAAAAAAACACGGTATTAAAAACGGTCCCTGTAGCAGCTCGCGGAATGCTCGTTTAACCATCAAAACCTACAAATTTGTACTTTTAAATTTCTCCATCAGGTATGGTCCGGAAATAACCGGTTCAGAAGAAGAGGTGCCTATTGGTTTGATAATGGCTTCCCAGTCAGGCTGATGAAAATAAGCAAGACTTCTTCTTACAGGCTGGTTTGGTTTTGCGACAACTCTGTGAAGAGTTGATATCCAACGTTTTGCAGTCCAAAGTTCCATTAAGTCGCCAATGTTTATTACGAAACAGCCTTCAAGAGCAGGCACGTCTACCCAAGTATTTTTTTTCTTTATTTGTAAACCGGAGGTTCCAGCCTGTGGCAGTAATATCGTGAGGGAACCATAATCTGTATGAGCACCTGCCCTTTGCTGTTTATCAATTATAATATCTTTGGTTTCAGGATAATGAAGAGCTCGTAAGGCGGAAATAGGGTTATTGATAAATCCGTCAAAATAAGAACTCTCCAAACCTAAAGCTTCAGCAAATGCCGCCATAATACGTTTAGCTAAGCGCTCCATTTCAGCATAATATGTTTCCCATATTTGCCTAAAACCGTCTATTTTTGGCCAAAGTGTAGGTTGATAACAAAACTCGTAAGCAGCAGTATCTTTGATATTTTTAGGAATGTTTAACGGCCCACCATTAAAACTCTCTTTCAAATCAGGTGGAGTTATCTCACCCTTTGATGCCGCTAAAGCTTCTTGGTCAGGGCCAATCCACCCGTAGGGATATCCATTATAGGGAACCTTAACTTCTCTTTTCAGCCCAAGGGGTGATGCGAAGAATTTTGAAACGATATCCCATTGGTCATTAATAACTCTATGGGAAACTCCATGACCCTCTATGACTAGAAAACCTATTTCACTACATATTTTATCAAGTTCATCGCTCTTTTTTTTTCTTTCATCCCCAGAAGAATTTTCAAAATGCTCTAAATTAAATTTTGGAAATGACATGTTTGCGGCTCAAATTTCTAGTTATTTTTTTCCATGATTGACCAAAGTTCATTTGAAAATGTTCCTAGTCGATTTCGGATAGTTTTCATACCTTGGACTATTAAATCCTCTCGCCACCGTTGCCCAATTAATTGAACATTAATTGCCTGAGTCCCATGCTTTAACTGGGTGAGATGAGTTGGAAAACACCCTGCAGGAAGCCCTAAAAAGTTTATCGAATAAGACCAAAGAGCCGAACCTAAAACTTCCCGAACACCCTCTTGACCCTCCAAATCTCTTCCAGGCTTAAAAAAAGGTTGTGGCAAAAACGGACTTAGAACTAGTGGATATTTGGTCAAAAAAATCGACCATTCCCTTGCATAATAACTTCGCTTTGCAAGTATCTTCAATAAATCAGTTCCAGTATATGGTTTAAATTGTTTGAAGTACTCATCAAAAATCTGATTAATTTCTGAGGATCCAAATTTCCGTATATCCGGACCCATTAACTCGATCACCTCTCCCATTAAAGCTCTATATCCAGCTGAAGCAGTTTCCAGTAAAAAAGGCGGATCAACTTCAACAACTTCGTGGCCGGCATCACGCAATGCTTCAGCTGCTAATCCCAAGCCCTTATAAATCTCTGGATGGGTTTCAAAACCTGGAGTTTCCCGAGCTAAAGCAATTTTACATTTTTGGCTTTCAGACCCCATATCGTATGGCAATGGAACATGAAACGGATCAACAGGGTCATTTTTGAATAAAGTTGGCATAGCCAAGTCTAAGTCGTTTGGGTCACGGGTCAAAATACCTTGGACAGACATTGATTGCGCCAAGATTCCTCGCTCTGCATTTTGTGAGGGGTTCCAAGCAGCTACACGACCAAGACCTGGTTTAACAGTGAAAGCACCATTTGCCGCCGCAGGAAATCTCAATGAACCTCCTATATCATTACCATGCCCCATAGCTCCTATACCGGACATGACGGCTGCACCTGCCCCACCAGACGAGCCACCAGCAGACACGTGATCGCCCCAAGGATTGTTTGTTCTTCCATGGAGTTCATTATCAGTATCAGCTCTGAACGAAAATTCTGGTGTATTTGTACGACCAATAATGATTGCTCCTGCTTTTTTTAAATTTTTAACAATGGGCGCGTCATCGGGTGCTAACAAATCTTTTAAAGCAGAAACACCATTTGAAGTTGGATAACCTTTCTGATCTACATTTATTTTGATTGTTATCGGGACACCATGTAAAGGTCCGCATGCCTCACCATTTTCTCGGTCTCGATCTAAATTCTCCGCAGTTTCCAGGGCTTGTTCTGAGAGATCAATAACGACCGCATTTAACTTTGGATTGACCTTTTGCATTCTGCCTATAACTGAGGTCATGACATCAATACAACGTATCTCACCAGCTTTTGTGGCCTTAACAATATCGGAAGCGCTAAAGCGCCAAAGGTTATTTTTATCCATTTTTGCTTTTTTTAGTTATCTGGATAAAGCTACACGGCTCACGTTTTAAAACAAAGCAAAATTTTTTAATCGACATACTTTTAATAAAATTAATTAATTCAGATATTTAGCATAATTTTATATCTTCAATAATAAAAAAGTTGGTAACCCATCTTATTTGACAGTTATAAAAAACATCTTAGGTCGCTTTTTTCATTTAAAAATAACAATCCTAGTATAAGCTTCTAGTACACATTTTAACATCAAAACGATTTTCTGCGGATAAAAATGATCTTAAGAAAGGGAGTAGAAATATGTTTCAACCAAAAAAAATAATTACTGCTGCTACTTTAGCTGTGTTAGCAAGTGCCGGAGTTAGCCTTTCCGCACAATCTAATATCACGGTTGCAATGCAGCTAGAGCCACCTCACCTGGATCCAACCAGTGCAGCCGCTGGAGCAATAGATAGCGTTCTTTATTCAAACGTATTTGAAGGTTTAACAAGATTTGCGTCAGATGGATCAATAATAGCTGGCTTGGCAGAATCTTGGGATATTTCCAGTGATGGGACAGTCTATACGTTTAATCTACGTTCTGGAGTAAAATTTCATGACGGTACCGCCATGGATGCAAATGACGTCAAGTTTTCTCTTGACAGAGCCAGAGCTGAAGATAGCACAAATGCTCAAAAAGCTCTGTTCTCGGGTATAACCGATGTTACCGTTGTAAATAACAAAACGGTCAAAGTTTCATTAGACAAGCCTAATGGAAGCTTTCTGTTTAATATGGCCTGGGGTGATG
>CAYMIR010000106.1:0-5330 GCA_964390655.1 uncultured Marinovum sp. | reverse complement strand
GCTAGAATGGGTTGGACTGCTAATACACCTATCAAAATTGTGGGTATGGCGAGCAGTGGGACTATAAAAAGTGGCCCACCGATAAGGTAAATAACGAAAACAAAAACAAAAACAAAAGGAAGATCAACAAGAGTAAGAATAATTGCCGAACTTAAAAAATCTCTGTATGTTTCAAAATCTCTTAAAATTGTGGCCAATGCTCCAGTGCTCCTTTGGCCACTAATTTTTTCACCTTCGATATATTGTTCGAATATATTTTCGGTCACGGATATGTCAGATCTGTTGGTAGATCTTTCCACAATTCGGCTTCGAGCGCCCTTTAGTAACGTATCGAATAATATGGCAATTCCTACTCCAGCCGCTAAGGCATAAAGAGATTCAGTTGCCTGGTTGGGAAGGACCCGATCGTAAACAACCATAATAAACAGTGATGTAGATAGTCCTAAAACATTTGAAATAAATGCTGCCATAGCGACCCAAAGTAAGCCGTTGGTTCCCAGCGCGCGTACTGGATTAAGTGTACGCAGTCGCGCCTTTAACGTTTTTTTGTCTTCTTTAGAGGGCGAGGCTGTGAGTATTTCTCCAGAATACCACTCTTTGAGATCACTTAAGTTTATTCGACTTGATTTAAGTCGACCAGATGTTGCTTCATAAATTTTAGCATTCTTGTTGTTGATTTGATCGAGAAGATATAACGAGCCATCCTTTCCTTTGAGTATAGCTGGCAAAACCTCTGAAGAAATTTTATCTATTGCTACTTTTCCTAGCTGACAGATGAAACCCATATGATTTAAAGCGTCAATATTCCAACCTACTGCTTCGCTCGCAGTGGACGCATTTAAAGCCTCAGAAACATCACTTTTAGACATGTTTTTTGAAAACCGCCTAACAAAGTTATAAGCTAATTCGGGTGAGCGTAACTCTTGTGTATTTTCTTGATCAGTCATTTATTCAATTGAAAATATTTGTTGGATGTCTTCGCAGATATCTACGAGAGCACATGGCTGTGTGAGAGCAGAGGCAGCTTCTAGTTTTTTTTGCATTAGTTCTGTTTTATGTTGAATTATATCGACTTCAGCCTGAGCAGAGCTTAAAATTGCGCTTGCCAGACTTACTACGCCTACTTGGCCCGCCTTGAAACGACTTTCCAGCTCAATACTTTTACTGAGTAAAATTTCTTTTCGTTCTTCTAAAAATTCGCCATCCATTTGGTGATATTTTTTAAAGATTTCCCACGATGATAGAACAAGTTCCCGCTCAAACTCTAAAGCGTTAATTTCTTGGATTAAGACCTCAAGGTCAGCCTTCTTCTTGCTAATCGTAGCAGGACTTTGACCGCCATCTAAAATTGGTTTGGTAACCGAAAATCCAGCAAATGTTGAAAATGAGTCGTTGACGGGACTTGGGGAACTTAGGCTAGCGTTGGCATTTATACGATATCTATCATAGTTTTGGGCTATTTCTATTTCAGTTTCTAATGCAGTTTGTCGAACAGCAATTAAATCTGAGCTTACGTTTGTTTTTGTATAGTTTAATTTATATCCAGGTACTAATCGTTTAGATATCTCTTCGTTAACTTTAGAATATCGATCATTTAAATAAGTTTGTAGAAACTTCTCAGATCGGTCCTTGGTCAGTTTCAGTCTTTCATATTGAGAATCAATATTATTTTTTGCCTCTTCGATTTCTAATAAATCAGTGCGTGATAAAATGCCTGAAGAAACCGCTGTTCTAATTGTCTGCTCACGCTCTTTATATTGTAAAAGATAGGTATCAATTACATCAAGAGAGCTCCTTGCTCCCTCTAGTACAATAAAATTACTGAGTAAATTGGTTAGTTCTGAATTTAGGGCCGTATGAGCGGAAAGAATGGATCCTTGTGTTTCCAGTGCTGCCAATTTCAATTGTCTATCGGTTTGTCCGTAATCAAACATAAATTTTGACAAAGAAAAAGTTGCCTGTGCACCAGGTTGGACTTTTCCAGATTCTGGGAAAATACCAGCATTTGTAGAAAGGTTGGCTGTAAGGTTTTTCTGCGATGCAATTACATCTAATGATCTGCTGCTCGCAATTATACTTTTGCTAGCCACTGCAACTACCGGTGAATTCATTACAGCGGTCGTTGTTTCATATTTAGCATTACTTCTGATTAAGTTGTTAGATAGTGTTTTTACTTCTGGAATTGAAACTTGATCTGTAGGGGCAAAAAATGATGAACTTTTCAGGTTTTCGAAAAATTCGTCTGCAGCAATTACTGGCGCTGTCAATACAGCCTTGGCTTTTTCATATTCCGCATTCTTTGTAGATGAATCTTTGATTTTTGGATCAATACTTTCGTTTAGAGTAGTACTACTTGAAACTTTATTTCTAGTTATTTGTGCGAAAATAGGAGAATTTGTTAAACTAGCAAAAAAGTTATCTACGGCAATTACTGGCGCAGTTAATACTACTTTGGCTTTTTCATATTCAGCATTTTTCGCAACTGAGCCATTAGATGATTTTTTCGCCTTTGAGTTTACAATTTCAATTGTAGATGTCTCACTTAAGTTTTCACCTGTTTGCACTGGAGATAAAATCGGAGAATTCTTCAAATTTTCGATAAGGTTATCTGACGAATTACTGCAACCATTTAACAACAAAATTATACTTACCGCCAAGGGCAAATTGAACTTTTTTGCTGAATCTAGTTTCATTTGAATTAATATACTTAATGGTAAGGACTAATACAACTACCTAGGCTGTCTAACGTCTTGAACGATTGGTTAATTTGGTCGCTTTTATCTGTTAAGTTAGATTGCCCGTTTTTGCATTTCTAGGGTTTGTATTTTAAAACTAAGCATATTTTTATGAAATCTTAATTTTGGTCATAACTGGTTTTACAAGTAGCTTTGCAGAGTTCTGCAAAGCCTGTGCTGTGCCAAGCCCCTATCTCACAGGGATAATATGTACACTGTGTAAGGAAGTTAACCTGGAGGCGAGTACCGGAATCGAACCGGTGTACACGGATTTGCAATCCGCTGCGTAACCACTCCGCCAACTCGCCACAGATCTTCTATTTTTGCTAGCCTATGAATAAACTTTAAGCAAGTGCATTAATCAGCTTTCTATTTAGAATACGACCCAAGGTAATTTAAGACTTCAGGAATGGAAGTTGTAAGTTCAAGGGTTTAATATTGCTAATTGATCAAAAGTTTTTATACAATTAAACGAATACAAAATTTTCGGCTTGAAATAATAATTAGAAAAAGCATTATTTCTAAAAATTAACGGTATTTTAATAGTAAATGGAGCTTAGTCTTGGGTAAATACATAACAGAATTCATAGGTACTTTCTTTTTAGTGCTTACAATAACCCTCTGTATTATAACTGAGCAGCAAATGGCTCCTTTGGCTATTGGAGGTACGCTCGCAGTAATGGTATTCATGGGCGGACACATTTCGGGTGGCCATTATAACCCAGCAGTATCGGTTGCTGCTTTTTTAAGAGGGGCTCTTCCAGTTAAAGAAATTTTTCCCTACATAATTTTTCAAACGCTAGGCGCTTGCGCGGCGGCGTTAATTGGGAATTATATAGCTGGAGGCTCGGTACCTGTAGCACCGAACCCCGGCCTCCCTTTGCTTTCTTCTATTCTAGTCGAGTTTTTCTTTACGTTTGCTCTGGCTCTTACTGTTTTAAATGTGGCTACAGCCAAGGGTACCGAAAACAACTCTTTTTATGGTCTAGCAATTGGTTTTATGGTGATGTGTGGAGCTTTCGCAGGAGGTGGCATTTCGGGTGGTGTGTTTAATCCAGCAGTAGGTATTGGGTTATCTTTAGGAGCATTTTTAGATGGTACTGGCGGAAATTGGATACTACTCTACATTGCTGTTCCGGTGGTTGGAGGCGCTGTGGCGGCTTATGCATTCAAATTACAGGGAAATGAAGACTTATAAATATATCAAGGTTCACTCATCAATGCTTACTTAGGTGTGTCTACTTTAAATTTAGGTGTAATCCTTAAACCTACAAAAAAAATTGCTTAATAAAATTAGTGCAACTTGATCGTTTTTATATCAAATAAATTGATATCATAGAGCATTTAATCAGATATCATGCTTGGAACCATCGTGCCGAGCATAGTAGCAACTAATTTATTTCTTTTCCCATGATGTGAATAAATATTCGACTGAACAACGATAAGTCTTTTCCCTGATTTTAAAACTGTACCAACAGCTTTCAGTATTTTACCATCAGCGGGTGCCAGCAGGTGAATTTTCATTTCGGATGTCAAAACCTCTTGATTTTGCTTCATTGTTGTAAGCGCTGCATAGCCGGCAGCACTGTCTCCAATTGAAAAAGTAACACCTGCATGCCCAAAACCATGTTGTTGCTTCATATCTGCTTTTAGTTCAAGCGAGATAATGACTTTTCCTACTTCAACTGAATCAAGCTGAGCTCCTATTTTTTTCATAAAGGCTTGAGCTTTGAAGCTTTGATTTATTTTGTAAGAAATATCCAAAACGAACTCCTAGCCAAAAAAAAAGAGCGCTTAGTATAACTGGACGCTCTTTCTTTCTTATTTATTTAGAATTTCACGTGCTCGTACACCTACAAGCATCAGAAAATAAATTTAAAGTTTGTTTGAACTCGCTTCTGGAGCGACCATAGTTGATCCCCCAATAGGCGCTTCACAAGCTGCTAGAAAACCCAATAAGCCCATTAAAATTGCTAATTTTTTCATATCGATATTATTCCCTTTAGATATAAAGTTATTAAGAAAAGATTTAGTTAGCTGCCTCTCCAGATGCAAACCAATCCAGTGGATTTAAATTATATTCGCCTAAGGTAGAACATCCCGTAAGAAAAGTCACTAATAAAAGGCCCGCTAAAAACGTTTTCATAAACATCTCCTTTTTTTACACAACATCAAAAAAACTTTACTGTAAGTCAATAACTATAATTTGAAATTTTAAGCATATTTTGCAAAGTTCGTCTTTTATGATTATTTTACTACAAAATTAAATTGTTGATAGTATATAACGAAGCGAAATCGCAGCTAGACGAAACTCAGGTAATTTATCATATAATTAGACCTTAAAATAAAAATGCTGTATCGTGACTAGAAAATACAGGATTTTAAGCAGATATGAAACTTTCTATCCATGGTTGTAGAGGCTCAATAGCGACTTCTTCGCCTTCTACACAGAGATATGGAGGGAATACGACTTGCTTTGAAATTAGCACTGACAATCATCAAATTATCTTTGATGCTGGGTCTGGTTTTCAGAACGTTAAATTTTCTAATCAGAATGCGTCTTTTTTGCTGCTAAGTCACTTTCATCACGACCAT
>CAYMIR010000105.1:0-5353 GCA_964390655.1 uncultured Marinovum sp. | reverse complement strand
ACATATCGTTTCAGGTTAATAAAGGTGAAACGGTTGCTTTAGTTGGAGAAAGTGGCTCGGGAAAGTCAGTAACTGCACTAAGTACTGCTGCTTTGTTGGGAAATGCCGCCTCAGTTGATGGTGAAATAAATATTGATGGAAATTCAGTTGACCCAAAGGATGAGCGGGCTCTGCAGAAATTGAGAGGAAGTCAGGTTAGCTTTATATTTCAAGAACCTATGACATCGCTCAATCCATTGCACACCATCGAGCGGCAGCTATCAGAAACGATATCTTTGCATCAAAGCTTGAATAAAGAAAAATTACGTGAAAATTGCATAAATCTTTTGAAAAAGGTGGGAATAAGAGACATTGAGTTTAGGCTAAATGCTTATCCGCATCAACTGTCTGGAGGTCAACGGCAGCGTGTTATGATAGCGATGGCCATAGCAAACCGTCCTAAAATTTTGATAGCAGACGAACCTACGACGGCATTAGATGTGACCATTCAAGCCCAAATTCTGGATCTTTTAGAAAATTTAAAAAAAGAATTTGGAATGTCGATGCTTTTTATCACTCATGATCTTAACATTGTTAGGCAAATAGCTGACCGAGTTTGTGTAATGAATGCTGGAAAGATAGTTGAGCAAGGGGGTACTGAAAGTATTTTTGAAAAGCCAAAGAATGAGTATACAAAAAAACTTTTGAAGGCAGTATCTGCTTCAGGCCCAAAACCAGTCCCTGCAAACTCCAAGATAATTTTGAGCGCTCAAGATACCAAGGTTTGGTTTCCTATTTATAAAGGTTTCTTGAAGCGGACCATAGGCCACATTAAAGCGCTAAACTCAGCTACTTTTAATGTAAGAATGGGTGAAACATTAGGAATAGTAGGTGAAAGTGGTTCGGGGAAGTCGACTATTGCTCTAGCCCTTATGAGATTAATTGATTTCGAGGGTGAAATTAATTTTGATGGTAAAGATATTGGTTCATTAAAAACAAGAGAATTAAGACGAGTACGATCTGATATGCAAATCGTATTTCAAGACCCTTTTGGTTCATTATCGCCCCGTATGACTTGTGCGCAAATAATATCTGAGGGTTTGGATGTCCATCAGTCAGAAAGTTTTGATGATACCCAAATCTTGGTAAATGACGTTATGCAAGAAGTAGGTTTAGATCCAGCATTCAAACATCGTTACCCGCATGAGTTCTCTGGAGGTCAAAGACAAAGGATCGCCATTGCCCGCGCTATGGTGCTTAAGCCAAAATTAGTTATTTTGGATGAACCTACTTCTGCTCTCGACAGAACCGTACAATTTCAGATCGTGCAGTTATTGAAGCAACTTCAAGAAAAGTATGGATTAGCTTATGTATTTATCAGTCATGATCTTACAGTTATTCGGGCCATGTCACATCGGGTTCTTGTAATGAAACAAGGTGATATAGTTGAGAGTGGCCATGCAGATCAAATTTTTCAGGATCCTAAAGAACCCTACACGCGTGACCTGTTAATGGCGGCAAAAAGTTAGCCTGGCGAAATAATATCACAACTAATGTTTCTATTCCTAAGGCGTTCACACGCTTGGCCTGCTTTACTTTCCGAAAGGCCAAGAAAAGTTGCTCTAAACCCATATTTGTTTTTAATTACTTTTCTTAATGAACCCTCTAACGAGATCATTTCTGACAAAGCTGTTTTTATAAGTATTTTGTCAGCGGTAAATCGGTTTGGGTAAGTACCAATATCAATACCCCAATCTTTTTGTCCAGAAGAGGTAAGACGACTAATTGTCCTCGGGTAATCAACTGTTTCGATTTTATATGCAGGCTTAGGCTCGGGATTATATGATATATTTGTATATACCTCCGATGTTTGCCCCATCAATTTACCTGCTATCTGAGCTTGTTTCAAAGCAGATAAAATATCAGATCTATATTCGTTGGTTGCAATTAAGATGCCATTTTCATTATTTTCTGGCCGGATTTTGGGACGCAAGCTTTTAGATATACTGTTTGCTAGAGAAGCTTTTGTTATCGCAGTATATGAAGGAGGTTTTGGTTTTTGAATTTTCACGTTTCTTGGAGCTTTCTTGAATCCAAGGTTCATAAGTTTCGCTACCTGCGCATTTCTAGTAGTTGTACTTCGTCCTCCGAAGACGGTGGTGATTATTCTCTCGCCGTTTCGATTAGCGGACGCGACCAGATTATAACCAGCCGCTCTGGTGTACCCAGTTTTTATACCATCTGCTCCACGGTAGTTGCTTAAAAATCTTCTATTAGTATTGCGAACCTTAGTGGATCCAGCAGATGTAGTTTTGCGCGCAAACAAATTATAATATTCCGGAAAATCATAAAATAAGTGGCGACCTAAGATTGTCATATCGCGTGCTGTAGACAGGTGCCCAGGCTCTGTTAGGCCGTGGGCATTCTTAAATGTAGTGCGGTTCATTCCCATTGCCTTGGCGGTTCTATTCATCCTTCGTGCAAATGCCGCTTCTGAACCTTCAATAGCTTCACCTAACGCTGTAGCAGCATCATTTGCGGATTTAACAGCAGCGGCTCTTATTAAATAACGCAGTTTTACTTTTTGCCCGGATCTCAAATAAAGTTTAGACGGAGGTTCAGAAGCCGCATGACGCGATATCTTCACTTTTTTATCTAGCGATATTTCACCATTTTCTACGGCTTGAAATACGACATATAAGGTCATCATTTTTGTTAAAGATGCCGGGTGCAACCGTTTATTAGCATTTTCCGAGTGTAAAATTTCGCCGCTACGCGCATCCATTACCATGGCGGCATACTTTTGGTTTGCCATCAAGACCATTGGTGCAGTTACGCAGAACAAAAAAGAGAGTAATATAGCACCGACACGCGCCGGCGAAACTTGCCTTCGTCTCAAATGATTTTCCTTTACTGCCTCGGTTTGCCTCTGCGGGCTTTTAAGTGGTATGTAACAATATTAGGATAAGTTCGTCAAATAAACCATTAAATTTTAATGATTTTTTTCTTATTAATACTACATATTGTAGGTTTATAAATTTTCGGCACAAGATATAACAAAATATAAAGCCGGTCTTAGTAAAATTTTACTCCCTTTTCTATGGAGAATTTGTGTTTATATATAGACTTAAGAAAAAAAAGCCTAAATCTGAGTAATGAATATTTTATCGCAACAAATAATGTCTGAAAACGAAGAGGGTGATGAAGACCAAGAGTTATTGGTTAAAACTAAGCCAAAAACAAAAAAGCCGCCGCTCTATAAAGTTTTATTGATAAATGATGATTACACTCCAATGGAATTTGTAGTCATGATTTTGGAAAGATTTTTTGGTCTTACTCATGCACAAGCATTCGATATTATGATTACAGTTCACAAAAAGGGCTTAGCAGTCGTTGGTGTCTTCAGCTATGAAGTGGCTGAAACGAAAGTAGCTCAGGTAATGGATTGTGCTAGACAGCATCAACACCCTTTGCAATGTACCATGGAAAAAGAGTAACATCTCGCCAACCATATTTGTTGAAAAATTGTAATTATGTTTTCTGAACGCATAGAATTTGTACAGCGTAAATTTGGCCCTGTATTTCCCCAGGATAATGAGGCGATTTTTTTCAACCCTGAAACGCCATCCCACTGTTTGTCTCTTTCTTTGGATAAATTGGTGGCATATCAAACACTTTTCCCTGTTGTTGATCAACTCGAAACAGCAGGAATAAAATGTGTTCAAAGTATATCTCAGTGGAAATTTAATTTAGCCATAATCTCAATTCCAAAATCAAAAAAGCTGGCTAGGCACTTAATCTATTTGGCAACGAAAGCAGTTCCTGAAGGTTTGATTATTGTGGATGGTAATAAAAGTAATGGAATTGAATCAATAATACGCGATCTGGAAAAAAAGATAAAAATTACAAACGTTGTCTCCAAGGCACACGGAAAAACAGCATGGTTTGAAACACCTGTTGATTTGGAAATATATAAAGACATTCCAATAAAGATTGAGGATGGTTTTGAAACACAAGCTGGCGTTTTTTCTTCCGACGGCGTCGACCCAGCGTCTGAATTATTGATACAACTTCTACCAAGAGATTTAAAGGGCGTTGGTGCTGATTTAGGAGGAGGATGGGGCTATTTAAGCGCCAAAGTTCTTAAAACAAATAGTATTCGTGAATTACATTTTATAGAGGCTGATTTTACTGCTATAAATTTAGCTAAAAATAATTTGAACGATAAAAGAGTGAAGTTTTATTGGTGTGATGCTTTAAAATGGAACGCCCCTGAGCTTTTAGATTTTATTATTATGAATCCGCCATTCCATCATTTAGGTCGAGCAATACCGGCACTGGGTGTAGATTTTATAAAAGTCGCCTCGCGTAATTTAAAAAAATCTGGTACTCTTTGGATAGTTGCTAACAGACACCTACCATATGAGGATGCAATTCACCGTCATTTTTCTTCATTTTCGGAACTTCCGGGATCAAAAAAATTTAAAGTGATACGAGCAGAAAACCCAATAAAGTTTTAGTTTTTAGGAAACCATAATATGTCTTTTTCAATTGATGGAAAAACCGTTATCGTAACAGGGGCGGCAAATGGGATTGGAGCGGCGTTAGCCCGTCATTTTGCTGAAAATGACGCTAACGTCATGTGTGCTGATATTGATGAAAAAGCTTTAAAAAAAGACTTAGGTGAAAGTGCTGACGATAGTAATGTTAGATATTTTGCTGGTGATTTGCGTGAAAAATTAACTTTAGCAAACCTTCTTTCTGCAACCGTAGATGCATTTGACCGAGTGGATGTCCTAGTTAACGCCTCTCGCCAGATGGCCACTACAGATCCATTGGATATGGATGACGAAACAGTAGAAAAATTACTACAGCAAAACCTAATGACCTCACTAAGATTGTCACAAATGGTCGCAAAGCGAATGATAAAACAAGATGAGGAGCAGGACCATGAGTTTGCGGGTACGATTATAAATTTGTCTTCTATTGCAGCTCGATTGACGCAGCCCGAACTTCTGGCTTACTCAGTTTCAACTGCAGCATTAGAACAAATGACACGTTCAATGGCTGTAGCACTTGCCAAGCATCGTATAAGAGTGAATGCAGTATCGTTTGGATCTGTTATGTCAGCGAGCTTACAGGACAAATTAAGGGAAAACCCTGATTTTAGAAAAGAAATTGAATCCCATACTCCTGCTGGAAGAATTGCTCCTGCTTCTGATGTGGTTGAGGCGGTTCATTTTCTAGCCTCTAACGCAGCAGGATTTGTTACTGGCCAGGTTATTAATGCTGATGGCGGGCGGAGCTTAATTGACCCCGTTTCTATTGCTGCTCATTAAAATTTAAGTGGTTAATATTTATTGCTGTTCCATTG
>CAYMIR010000104.1:0-5371 GCA_964390655.1 uncultured Marinovum sp. | reverse complement strand
CTACAGGCGCAGGTTTAGCCATTGCAATAGGTGGAGCCACACGAGATATCGTGAATGCCTTTGCATTGAAGGATAGTTTAGGCGGGTCGCTTAATAATGAAGCTACAGGCTATCTTTTTGTTTATCATATAGAACTAGCACTTCTTGTGGTGACCTTGGTGATACTGTCACCGTTAATAAAAAGTGCACGAAATAAGGAAATAAAGTCTAATCAGAAATCAGCGGGCATCCGTATCGCTGATTTTCCCATGTAATTTGAATCGTTGAAAGGAAACAAAATGGACCTGATATTATTTGGAAACTTTGATTTAGCTAGCCTGTCTATATGGCTATTCTGGATCTTTTTTGCTCTGTTGATTTTTTATATTCAAAGAGAGAACATGCGCGAAGGTTATCCGTTGGAAAATGACGACGGTAGCGAAGCTGCAAACCAGGGACCTTTCCCATTACCAGAAGCCAAGACTTTTGACTTACCGCACGCCCGAGGCGAAGTAACTGTGCCAAATGCGAACGGTGAAGGTCGCTCCGTTGCTGTAGAACAAACCAGCGTTGCAAATGGTTATCCATTTGAACCAACCGGGAACCCTATGAAAGATGGCGTAGGTCCAGCATCTTGGGCGCCGCGTCGTGATGTTCCTGAGTTGGATGGACAGGGGCACCCAAAAATAATTCCCATGTCTGCAAACAGTAAGTTTGTTGTTAGTGCTGGGCGTGACCCTCGTGACATGCCTGTGGTTGCAGGAGATGGAGAGGTTGTTGGTAAAATTTCTGATATGTGGGTGGATGAACCGGAACAGCTTGTTCGTTATTTAGAAATCGAACTTGGTAAAAAATATGGTGACGGATCCAGGCTTGTTCCAATGACCCTTGCCAAAATTCATAAAGACAAAGTGGCGATTAAATCAATTTTTGGAGAGCATTTTAATGATGTTCCTAAGCATAGTTCAAAGAACCAAGTAACTCTTTTAGAGGAAGATAAAATTTCCGCATATTACGCGGGTGGGAATATGTATGCCTCTAAAAGCAGATTTGAGCCACTGACGTAAAATAGGAGAAACGTAAATGCCACAAGATGATTTTGCTTTTGAGCCAATAAGAGGACTTCCCGAACGCCCTCCTGAAGGTGAGGTCATTTTGTGGCAAGGCCAACCAAATTGGTTGCGCCTTACCGTTGACTCGCTAAATCTTTGGTGGGTCTTGGCCTATTTCATTTTTTTGTTTGCTTGGAGACTCATTTCTGTTTCCGATCTTATGCCTATTGATCAGGCTTTATTAGTGTCTTTTCCATTTTTAGCCTTGGCACTGATTGTGGCTCTGCTTTTACTTTTAGTTGGGTTTATCCAAGCTAAGGCGACTGTTTATACCATAACAAATAAGCGTATTGTGATGCGAATTGGCGCCGCACTTACACTTACGCTCAATTTACCTTTTACTGAAATTGAAAATGCAGCAATTGCGTCGAGCTCTAAAAATTTTGGGAGCATTGCTATAGATACGAAGAAGGATGCTAAGTTTTCTTTTTTAGTTCTTTGGCCGCATGTTCGCGCTTGGCATTTTAAAAAGCCACAGCCCAGCTTGAGGTGCATACCCAATGCAGCTCAAGTCGCTGAAATTTTAGCTAGCGCAGCAAAAGCGAGATTGATTGAAGTTAAAGATAGCCCAAAGCAAAAGCTACAAAATATCGATGCTGTAATGAGTTAGGAGTAGCCAGATGACCAGCCTCGAAATAATCGCAAATAAACAGGTTGAAACAAAATATTTAGCCAAAACCACGAAAGGGGAATAAAGTGGGTATTTTCACGAGAACTAAAGAACACGCACCATGTACTGTGGAGGTCAGTCATAAATTTGAAAGTCTCCATGCACATGTTCGCATTAATAATGGTGCAATTATTTATCCAGGAGATGAAGTTCAGGTTCAGGGTCCTGAGATTATGGCGCCATTTGGTGAAGTGATTACAGAGGACAGGGAAGCCATAATACTAAGGGCAAGCCTTTTAGAGCGATTATGGACGAAAACTTTTGGTGATTTTGAAGTCATGGAACTCTGCGAGTTTTCGTTTTCTGAGGAGGCAACACTATGAATAAGCACTCAGCAGATGCAACTACAGCAGAAGAAGCTATTGCAATCCAGTCGGCGCTAGACAGCGATATGGCAACTGAGGTTGCGATGCAGGATACACTATTAACTCCAAGGTTTTATACCACTGACTTTGATGAACTCGATGCGATTGATGTGAGCCAGATTTCAGAGGAATGGGAACCTCTTATTGAAAGAATGATAAGTGATCCAAATAAGGGACATTTTAAGAAAAATGACGATTGGGATAAGGTTGACTGGGATGGTATGGACCCAGAATTAAAAAAAGAATTTATTGACTTTTTGATAAGTTCTTGCACAGCCGAATTTTCTGGATGCGTACTTTATAAGGAAATGAAGCGCAGGGGTTCTAATCACGATATAACTCAGCTGTTTCAATTAATGGCTCGAGATGAAGCTAGGCACGCTGGATTTATAAATGATGCTCTTAGAGAGGCAGGCGTAGCTGTAAATTTGGGGTTTTTAACACAGAAAAAGAAGTATACTTACTTCCGTCCTAAATTTATTTACTACGCGACTTATTTATCTGAAAAAATTGGATATGCTCGCTACATTACCATATATCGCCACCTTGAAAAAAATCCACAACATAGGTTTCATCCAATTTTCAAGTGGTTTCAAGAATGGTGCAACGATGAATTTGCTCATGGTGAAGCGTTTGCACTTTTGATGAAAACGGATCCTAAGTTGACTTCTGGGATAAATGTTTTTTGGATAAAATTTTTCCTGACTGCTGTCTATGCGACTATGTACATACGGGACCACCAAAGGCCAGCATTTCACAAAGCATTAGGAGTTGATCCTGACTGGTATGCAGAAGAAGTTTTTACTAAAACCTCCGAGTTAAGTAAGCAAATATTTCCGATAACTCTCGATATAGAAAATCCGAAGTGGTTTGAGAAATTGCGAAGACTTCAAAAGGTTAACGCAGATCTTGCTGAAGCAAAAAAGAATAAGAATAAGTTGAAGCAACTGTGGTGTAGCTCAAGAGCAGCACTAATTTTTCTTTCACTTTTAGCTGTCCCGGCGAAGACTAATAGGGTCCCAAATGTTACGAGAATGGAGCCTGCATACTGATGGGAGGCTCTATTTTCATAGCCATGCTTGCAGCAGTATTTCTCTGGTGGTTTTCCACTGGTGCTATACTTTTAATTGTTAGGCTAATGGAAAATCACAGTCTTTCAGCGAAACTAAAAGTCTGTATTTTTGGATTGCCAATTTTAGCATTGGGCCTGTGGGGAATTTGGGAAACGAGTTCGAGTTTAACGATTTTAGGCTCATATCTTGCGTTCGTTTCAGCCATTTTTGTTTGGGGATGGATTGAGCTAACATTTTTGACTGGTGTAATCACTGGTCCTAATAAATCTCAATGCCCAAAAAATATACCATTATTTGAGAAATTTATCCGTGCGTGGGGGACTTTAGCTTACCATGAAGTTTCTTTACTTCTGGCGCTAGGGTTAGTGATTTACTTGGCATATGGACAAGAAAATCATTTTGGTATCTGGACTTTTACAGTGCTTTATTTTGCTAGAATTTTTGCAAAATTAAATCTATTTTTGGGAGTTCCTCATGTAAATGCGGAATTTATTCCCCAAGCGCTTTCTCATTTGAAGAGTTACTTTAAAATATCCAAATTAAACTGGTTTTTTTCAATATCGGTGACGATATTAACTCTGACAACAGTTTGTTGGGTTGAGCGGCTTTTTACGGTTCAGAACTCTTACGAAATTATAGGTTTCTCTTTGCTCTTCACCATTTCTTTAATGGCTCTTTTAGAGCACTGGTTCATGGTTTTACCTATACCCGATGCTCGATTATGGCGATGGATGCTTCCTAAAGCAAAAACTAAACAAGACTATCTAAGTGAGGACTACAATGGATTTTGATGCTTTATTTTCCGATCAATTAGATCTGCTCAAAAAAGAAGGTAATTATAGAATTTTTGCCGAATTAGAGCGTCAATGTGGAGCTTTTCCAAAGGCAAAAAGCTATGACAAAAACTCTCCTGAAAATGTTACTGTTTGGTGTTCCAACGATTATCTTGGAATGGGGCAAAGCCAAATTGTAAAAGATGCTATGAAATCTGTTATTGATACAAATGGATGTGGCGCTGGTGGTACAAGAAACATATCGGGGACCAATCACCATCATGTATTATTGGAAAGAGAATTAGCAGATTTGCATCGAAAAGAGGCGGCACTTCTGTTTACATCGGGTTATGTTTCGAATTGGGCTTCTCTTGGAACTTTGGGCTCGAAACTACCCAATGCGGTTATTCTTTCTGACGCCGCCAATCATGCGAGTATGATTGAAGGTATTAGGCACTCACGTGCGGACAAAGTAATTTGGAAGCATAATGATCCAGAGGATCTTGATAGAAAGTTAAAGGCGATAGGTCCGAACCGTCCCAAAATTGTAGCATTCGAGTCTGTTTATTCTATGGATGGCGATATTTCTCCAATGCGGGAAATTGTTGAAGTGGCAGAGAGTCATAATGCCATGACATACTTGGATGAAGTTCATGCAGTTGGGTTGTACGGTCCAAGAGGCGGAGGCATATCGGAAGAGTTGGGGCTCTCAGAACGAATTACCCTTATAGAGGGCACACTGGGTAAAGCATATGGCGTAATGGGTGGATATATCACTGGATCTAAACTTCTCTGTGATTTTATAAGATCTTTCGCAAGTGGTTTTATCTTCACTACTGCTCTACCTCCAGCAGTTGCGGCAGGTGCGAAAGCATCAATTTCCCATTTGAAATCTTCTCAGTTAGAAAGAAAGCGTCAGCAAAAGCAGGTGCAAAAACTTAGAAGTGATTTGGATAGAGCTGGAATACCACATATGCATAACCCATCACATATTATCCCGGTTATGATTAAAGATCCTGTGAAGTGTAAAATGTTATCAGATATTTTAATGCGAGATTTCGGTATATATGTGCAACCGATTAATTACCCTACGGTACCTAAAGGAACTGAAAGATTGCGTTTCACTCCTTCTCCTCTGCATTCAGATAAAGATATAGATCACTTAGTAAATGCATTAAATGTATTATGGAAACAGTGTGCGATTGCTAGAGTGGTAGCTTAGCAGAAATTCGATATCTCTTTTAAGTGTGTAGGATGGATCATATCAGAATATCTGAATTTCATTTTCGAGTGTTTTATAAAGTTGTCCAAATGATTTTTTGAGCTACCATTTAGAACATAGAGATGAGTTTTGGTTTTTGCTCTTCATAGATTACGAAAACCAATATGAACAAGCCTC
>CAYMIR010000103.1:0-5488 GCA_964390655.1 uncultured Marinovum sp. | reverse complement strand
CCAGGGCAAAGGAAAATACAGTAGTTACTGAAGTAACAGCTAGTTCTTTCAAAACTTATTTGAGTAAAAATCCAGAAGCTGCAATTCGAATTATGAAAACTATTTCAGAAAATTTACGAACATCTAATCAGTTAGTATCAAAATATGAACGAGCGGGCGCTGCAGATGATGGCCCTACCACCCCAATTCAGAACTTCACGGAAAAAGCGTCAAATGATTTTGAAATAGACGATACTGACGCCATATATGAGCAGGGCCCCTCAAAGCCTCTCTTAACTATCGTTCTCACGTTGCTGACATTTTTTATTGGGAGCGTCATATTCGCGTCCCTCAGTCAGGTAGACACAACAATATCTGCGCGTGGGGAATTTCTGACTGCGACGCCAAATGTCATTGTGGAAGCCAGTGCAAGTTCTGTCGTGAAAAGTGTTGAAGTGAAACGTGGTGACGCAGTAGTTAAAGGTCAGATTATAGCATATTTAGATGATACAGTCGTAACCGTAAATTTGAAAAAGAACCAAGAAAAGATCGATAATATTTACCAGTCGTTAGTAGGGCTCCACATGGAGCAAATGCTGATCGATGACATTCAGAAATTTAGTTCCAATCTCAACTTAGATAGCTTTTATGAAGCAGCAATTGATAAATTAAATCTACAAAATAATTCTGAAAAATTTTATGAGTTGTATAGTGTCACATTATTGAAGAAAGTGTTGGAATATTCTGAAAAGATTAAGTCATTTGACGCTAAGCTGGATACAGCTCGAAACGAATATGAGTCATCAAAAGAGCTTCTAGAAATTTCAAAAAAGCAAACAGAAATCAAGGATCAACTAGCTAGAGCGAAGAAAAAATTATATGATCGACAGTCGAGTACATTATCAGATATTTTAACAGATCAAACAGAAATAAAAGCTAAACAGACAGCGGTGCAGAAAGATCTAATGGAAAGAGGGATCGTATCTTTATCACAATATTTAACGTCAAAAGATGCGCTTTTAAATGCACAAAAATCTGAATTCAATTCCAAAACCTCTACTACAAAACTTGAGCTAGATTATCTTTCGGCAACAGATGCTTTGTTGAATGCAGAAAAGGCTCAATTTAATGCTAAGACTTCGATTGTAAAACTTGAGTCTGCAATCATAACCCAAACTGCAGACAGGCAGGCATTCATCGCCAGTTGGACCTCAAAACTAAATGGTGAAATAACCGCAAAAAACGAAGAATTGACACAGCTAAAGCAAGAAAAAATTAAGCTGGCTCGACTTGTAGATAATATAATAGTGCGGTCTCCAGCCGAAGGTATAGTTTTGGACATACCAGCTGTTGCCAGGGGTGGTATAGTCAGTGAAGGTGAGGCCATTGTTACTCTGGTGCAATCTAACCAACCTTTGTTCCTTGAAGTTGATATAGATCCAAAAAAGATACCTGATATGAAGCTTGGTATGAAAGTTTCTGTCAAATTAGATGCTATGCCGTTTCAAGAATTCGGAGGTTTAGACGGTGAACTAATATATGTTTCAAACGACACATTTAATGAATCATTGTCTGGCGATAAGGGTGTCTTTTACAGGGGACGGGTCAAAACAGAGGGTCTTGAAAATACTAATATGCCATCAGATTTTATCTTGTCGCAAGGAATGCTAGCAACGGCAGATATATTGGTCGGACAGCGGCCTTTGATTTCTTATTTCACCTATCCGATCATGAATGCTTTTGAAGAGTCATTTAAAGAGCCAGAATGATCAAATTCAAAATAATTAATCACTAACTTAGCAGTCACTAACTTTTTTCTTTATTAGTCATTATCAATAAATTATCCAAAAAAATATCGGGTGCGATTGAAGTAACTAAAATCAATTTCTTAAGTAAATATTAAAATAAAAAGGCAGCATTTAGGAATATAAAAAATATGAACAATAAATACGTCAAATTAAAGGCCAAAGTTATTACAATTAGATGGTATTTAGAGAATTTATTAGCCAACTTTAATTCTGCAAATCCAAAAAATAAAAAACTATTTATCCATATTCCTAAAAATGCGGGTATGACGATCAGACGCAGTGATATTTTACAAAAAAAGATAGTTGTCGCTCGACCCAATATTTTCAAAACATCTAAATACTCAAAGGATTTACTTACAACTATGGAAAATACAGGAGACCACCACGGTTTTGAACATGCTAGGTGGAAAGATATTCATCCACGCATTACTAACTCGCACACCTCTTTTGCTATTATTCGAAATCCCTGGGATCGTGTCGTTTCTAGATTTTTTTTCGCAAAATTAGCAATTGAAGTGCAAAACAAATCACCCAAGGGGTATGCAGATACTTCCAGTTTTGAGGCATTTTTGGAGGAACGGCATAAATGGGGCGGCAAAGAATATATGTGGCATCGAGCTATTCGCGGTTGGTATCCAGCATTTGATCACGTCTCTGATGAGAAAGGAACCATTAAGTGTGAATGTCTTCGTTTTGAAAACCTAGACCAAGACCTGTGTAAATATTTCAATATTTCAACAATGACGAGACCCAGAAATATAACAAGAATGAATAAGGGCTCATACATGGATATCTACTCCCCAAAAACAATTCAGATAGTGGCAGACTGGTATCAAAAAGACATTACAACCTGGGGATTTGACTTTGACACTGGCGCGCAGAGAAATACAATATATAGATAAAAAAGCAATGTTTTAGATTGATTAAAATGAATAAAGCAAATGAACAAAAAAGTATTGAAGGTTTTAGCCTTACTGCAAAGTTGTTTCACTGGGGTTTCATCTTAATCTTTTCATACGGAATTTTTAAGCAGATCGATGATATTAACCAACTGGAGGATCTTGCACTTCTCAAGTTTGAAATTATTTTTGCTCTGTTATTTATTTTATTCTTAATTATTCGTTTTATTTACATGAAACGAACACAAAAATCATCATTGCCACCAGATACAACAAAATTTCAAAAGGCAGGTGCCAAACTAGTACATTATGGGATGTACGTTACAATGATTTCTATAGCTCTGTCCGGACTAGTTATTGGACTTTTATACTGGCTGGGATGGAAAAGTGGATTACTAATTGAGACTATTATTTTTTGGCATGAGTCATCCGTATCAATCGTTTATTGGTTAATTGGTCTTCATTTACTTGGAGCAGTCTATCATTGGATTAAAAATGATGGTGTATGGGAATCTATGGTTCCGATCCTAAATCGAAACAGGAAATAACTATATCACCATAAGTCGCGAGGAATTAAGGCGTTAAGATTTTTTCGCAACAGGTGGATTACCTGGAATTGGAAGACCCCTAAGCGCCTTGCTAGATCGCATGTACTGAGGAGCATAAGCCGCCTGTTCACCTAAAACCTCAGCTGCACGCCACGCCCACCTTGGGTCTGCCAGCATTCCTCTTGCCATCGATACCATATCAGCCTGCCCTGTTCTTATGATGGCTTCAGCCTGAAAAGCTTCTGTAATTTGCCCAACAGCCATGGTCACAATGTCAGTTTCTCGCTTAATTTCAGATGCAAAGCCAGTTTGATAACCGGGGCCAACTTCAATATTCTGTTCCGGCGAGTTTCCCGCACTGGATACATCTATATAATGGCAACCTCTTCTCTTTAACTCTTTGGCAAATTCTGTAGATTCCTTTATATCCCAACTTGATCTATCAACCCAATCCGTTGCTGAAAACCTGACACCTATTGCTTTGTGCCTCGGCCAAACTTTTGAAACTGCCTCAAAAACTTCTAAAGGAAATCGCATACGACCTTCAAGAGATCCTCCATACTGGTCGTTTCTTAGATTGCTAAGTGGGGATAAGAATTGATGTAACAAATAGCCATGCGCTGCGTGTATCTCTAAAACGTCAAATCCTATCCGATCTGCACGCTTTGCAGAATCCATGAAGGCAACTTTAATCCTAGAAAGCCCATCTTCATCAAGTTCCTGAGGTGCTTCCCAATCTTTTGCAGCGTAAGCTTCTGCAGATGGTCCATCGGTTTTCCAACCCCTAGCATCTTTTGAAGGTATCGGCTTTCCTCCCAACCAAGGTAACTCCGTTGATCCCTTACGGCCAGCATGGGCAAGTTGGATTCCCATCTTTGCGTGTCCAAAGTCATGGCAAAAATCAACCACCCTTTTCAAATTTTGCTCATGATCATCGGTACAAAGCGCAAGGCAACCAGGAGAAATCCTACCGATCATTTCAACGCCTACGGCCTCAGTAAAAATTAAACCAACACCTGAAACAGCAAATTGACCCAAATGCATCAGATGCCAATCTGTAGCATTTCCTTCATTTGCGCTGTATTGGCACATCGGTGCAACAACTATTCTGTTGGGAATACTCACATCCGAAAGTGAAATAGGTGAAAAAAGGTAACTGTTCATAAAAGTGCTCTTATAAATAAATTGTCTATGGATAATTAAATTAAAAAACCCCTAAGGGAAGCCCTTTTATAGTAAAAACACATGTTGTTAAGATAATTTAATAAATATAGGCTCGTATAATCTGTTTGATTGACCAAAACTAAAGCAGGGTTTACCTAGGACCTGCTAAAAATGGAGAGTGCATGTACTCAACACAAGAAGAATGGCTAATGGCAGAAAATAAAAAAGTCGTTTTGTTTGGAATGTCAGGCTTAGGTAAAACTCATATTTCGAATATGTTGCGCCAATCTGGTGATTGGTACCATTATTCAATAGATTATCGTATCGGTACTCGCTATATGGGCGAACATATAGAGGATAGTTATAAAGAAGATGCAATGAAGTCGCCCTACCTTCGAGAATTATTACTTGGTGACTCAATACATATATCCTCAAACATAAGCTTTAATAATCTTGCTCCTCTTTCAAATTATCTCGGTAAACCTGGCAACGAAGAAAAAGGTGGACTCAGTATAGAAGAGTATAAAAAACGCCAAGCCCAGCATCATCTCGCAGAGGTAAAAGCTTTGTTAGATACCCCTAGTTTTATAAATAAATCCAATCGGATTTATGGCTATCCTAACTTTGTCTGTGATACAGGAGGATCAATATGTGAGGTAGTAAATCCTGAAAACCCTAACGATCCAGTTTTGAAAACTTTAGCAGAAAATACGCTCATGGTGTGGATTCAAGGATCAAACCACCATACGGATGAATTAATAAAACGGTTTGATAAGAACCCCAAACCAATGTGTTATGACCCAGATTTTCTAGATTTAAAATGGAAGCAGTATCTCAAGATAAATAAGTGTTCTATTGAAGCCGTGGACCCAGATGATTTTGTTCGCTGGACTTATAGTGAAGCCATGGAGCACAGAAATCCAATTTATAAGTCTATGGCTTCTTGGGGAATTACAGTTCAAGCTGATTTAATCTCTCAGGTAAAAACGCCGTCAGAATTTAATTCATTAATTGGATCAACAATTTCAAAAAAATTTAAATAATTTTTAAAATGCCAATAAAACTCCCATCTTCTTTACCTGCCTTTGAA
>CAYMIR010000102.1:0-5635 GCA_964390655.1 uncultured Marinovum sp. | reverse complement strand
GTTCCCACAACAAATCTAAGCTGACATAGTGCTTTTGCTGATGGTTGAATTGCGTTAACCGGCAAATCAATATTACCAGACCTCAGAGCAAGAATAGAAAAAGAGTTCCAACCAAACAATTTTTCGTTTGAAGACAAACCAGGCTCCCCCCAATTTTCGTCAATTTCAAGTGTCTCAGAGATAGTTGTGGGTAGTGAATGTAATCTGTCACGAACTTCTACTGAAAGAGAGGTTGGCTTCCAATTTTCGATTAAAATTTTTCCATATTTATCCGTAATTATACTCAGTGCATGTGAAAGCCGGACTCCAGGATCTCTTAAAACTCCCCCCCAATTTCCTGAGTGATGGGCACCTTCACGGTATTTAGCTTCAAGCTCAAAATTTATTGCTCCCCGCGAACCAAGGAAGACAGTTGGCACATCAACAGCTACTCTTGGACCATCCGAAGCAATTAAAACATCAGATTCAAAATAGTCCTTATACTGTTTACAAAGATCAAATAGTCCAGGAGAACCAATTTCTTCACCCATTTCAAAAACAATCTTTAGATTAAATCCAAGTTTTTTGCGGATTTTTAAAACTGAAAGCAGGGCCAGTAAATTTATAAGGTGCTGACCTTTGTTATCAGCAACACCTCTGCCATAAATTTTGTCACCAATAACTTTTAATTCATTTGGGATAATTTCCTCAAACCACTGCCCTTCTTGCAACGGGACTGTATCACCATGCCCATACAGGAGAATTGTTTTTGATTCTGATGACTCTATTCTCTTTCCAATAAGAAAAGGAGGACCGCCTTTAATGGGGTTATCAATTATTTCTGTTTGAAGACCTAGTTCCGTTAAAATATCCGAAAGTCCGTCAGTGTAGTAGCTAGTCAAGTCATCTACAGATACAGCATTTTTACTGTCAGTGACGATACCTACCAGACTGCTTAATTTGTCGAAAAACTTTCCGTCAGTAAAACATTTATTTGAATTTTCTAATGCCTGGTCCGGTGAAGCCATACAAAACCTATTTTTTTGCAAATAAATAAAATATTTATAAAAAAACTATAGACACTAAATCGTAACAAGCCTAGCCTCATATGGTGATATTATTTTGGAGGTAGATATGAATTTTTGCAAACTAGCAAAGCTGTCCTCAGTTGCCCTGATAATGGCAACAGCAGCAAATGCTGAAAATGTCCTTCGCTGGACAAGTCAAGGCGATGCTTTGACAATGGATCCTCATTCGCAAAATGAGAGCCCAACAATTGCATTCAATGGACAAATTTATGAAGCACTCGTTGCTCGTGATATTGAAATGAACCTTGCACCAGAATTAGCAGAAAGCTGGACAGCTTCACCGGATGGGTGGACGTTCAAACTTCGTCAAGGAGTAACATTCCACGACGGTGCTGATTTCACAGCAGAAGACGTCGTTTTTTCATTTAATAGAGCGCTTGAGGAATCCTCGGATTACAAAGAGCAAGTAAAAACTATTTCTAGTATAGAAGTGATTGACGACTACACTGTGAAACTAGTTACTGATGGCGCAAATCCAATTCTGCCAAACACGCTTACAAATGTTTACATTATGGATAGTGGTTGGGCAAAAGCTAATGGAGTGGAAAAACCACAGGATTTCGCTGCGGAAGAAGAAACATATTCAGTACGAAATTCTAATGGAACCGGACCTTTCATGCTAATGAGCAGAGCGCCAGAAGAGCTTTCAGTGCTTAAGCGAAACCCAAATTGGTGGGGCGACTCTATGTTTCCTGGTAACGTCGATCGCATAGAATACAGACCCATTAAAAATGCTGCTACTCGTGTCGCTGCATTACTATCTGGTGAAGTCGACTTTTTATTAGATGCTCCTTTACAGGATTTAAAGCGAATTGAAGCGACAGATGGCTTAACAACAAAAACTGTAGCACAAGTTCGTTCTATATTCTTTGGTATGGATCAAGGTGTTGATGAGCTGAGAAGTTCAAATATTAAAGGTAAAAACCCTTTTAGAGACATAAGGGTCCGCGAAGCATTTAATCTAGCGATAGATAAAGACGCCATTCAGCGAGTTGTTATGGATGGATTGTCATTTCCTACCGGTATAATTACACCGCCTGGCGTTTTGGGTAACACACCTGAACTAGATAAGCAGTATGGTTTTGATTTAGACAAAGCCAAAAGCTTAATGGCGGAAGCTGGATATGCGGATGGCTTCGAAATTCAACTTGATTGCCCTAACAACCGTTATAATAATGACGAGAAAATCTGCCAAGCTGCAGTTGCGATGTTAGCAAAAATTGGGGTTAAAGTGAACCTAGACGCTATTCCAAAAGCACAACACTTTCCAAAGATCCAAAAAAGAATTTCTGACTTCTATATGTTAGGATGGGGCGTATCTACATTAGATAGCCATTATGTGTTCACTTATCTCTTTCACGGAGAAGGATCATGGAACGGTATAGGTTACAATAACGCTCGGGTAAATGAAATAACTAGGCTAATTGAAACTGAAACTGATATTCCTAAGCGTACGGCTCTTATCGATGAGGCTTGGCATATAATTAAAAAAGAAATGCCATACTTGCCTATTCACCACCAAGTACTTGGCTGGAGCATGAGAGACAATGTTGACGTTCCAATTAATGCAAACGATCATTTGTTACCGCGCTATGTAGTCTTCAAATAAAAATATAAAAGTAAGGGGCGCCATTACGATGGCGCCCCAAATTAGCAGGTTTCATGTTTTATTTTATAGTTAACCGATTAGCTCAAGCACTGTTGGTCATGGCAGTTGTGTCAGCCATAAGCTTTTCTTTGTTCAATTTTGTCGGGGATCCAGTGAATAACATGGTTGGTCAAGATGCAACCAGAGAGCAAAGAATTGAGATTAGACAACAGCTTGGGTTAGATGACCCGATTTTAGTTCAATATCAGAGATTTATGGTTAATGTTACGCAAGGTGACTTTGGTCTGTCCTACCGGATTAAACAGCCCGTCAGTCAATTAATATTAGAAAAGTTACCAGCTACTCTAGAGTTGGTTTTTGCTTCTGCTATCATTGCTGTATTCATAGGAATCGTTCTTGGTGTTTTTACAGGTATCCGGCGTTATTCATGGGTAAGTAAGATAATAATGAGCGTCAGTCTGATAGGTGTAAGCCTCCCGACTTTTATTATTGGTATAGGCCTAATTTATCTTTTTGCGGTTTATCTGAGGTGGCTCCCCTCCTCTGGCCGGGCAGGAGTAATTGAGCTTGGTGGATGGAAGACATCCCTCTTAACTGTCGATGGATGGCGCTCAATAATTTTACCGGCAGTCACTTTATCTCTTTTCCAGCTTACAATGATTTTGAGACTGGTAAGAGCGGAAATGTTAGAAGTAATGAGGTCAGATTATATAAAGTTTGCGAGAGCTCGAGGTTTAGCAAACAGGGCTATTCATTTTGGTCATGCTCTGCGCAATACACTTGTTCCCGTGATAACAATTATTGGTTTAAATATCGGCGGCCTAATAGCTTATTCCGTTATCACAGAAACAGTTTTCCAGTGGCCGGGAACAGGCTTAATGTTTATTCAGGCAGTTGACTTTGTAGACGTTCCTATCATGGCTGCCTATTTGATATTTGTAGCATTGCTTTTCGTTGTGATAAATCTCATCGTTGATATTCTTTACTTTGTCGTCGACCCTAGAATACGACGTGGGGGTTCATAACTTGGCTAAAACTGATCACTCAAAGTCTCGTTGGCAGCGCTTTTTAGATAATGACATTGTTTATTCGTTTTTTACGACACCTGGAGCTATTATAGCCGCGAGTATCACTTTCATAGCAATTACCGCTGCCTTTGCAGCACCTTTAATTGCGCCATATAACCCATTTGATCCTGCACAAATTTCACTATGGGATGGAAAACTTCCTCCAGCTTGGACAGACGGAGGCTCCTCTACATACCTTCTTGGGACCGACAATCAAGGTCGCGACATGCTTTCAACCATTCTTTACGGCGGAAGAATTTCAATTCTTGTTGGTATAGCAGCCGTTTTTTTGGGTATGTTATTAGGAGTTACATTAGGCGTGATTTCAGGGTATTTTGGGGGCTTAACAGATACGATTATTATGCGCATAGCAGATGTACAGCTTACTATCCCTGGGATTTTAGTGGCGATACTCATTAATGGGATTGGCAGAGCCGCCCTGCCCCTAGAATTACGCGAGGAGTTTGCAATTTATGTTGTGATTGTTGCCATTGGGCTTACGGATTGGCCTCAATTTGCACGTGTTGCACGAGGAGCAACCCTTGTGGAAGCTGAAAAGGAATATGTTCAGGCAGCTAAGCTTATTGGATTGCCAAAATTTACAATTATTCTTCGACATATTTTGCCAAATACACTTCGCCCTGTTTTGGTGATAGCCACGATTGGTCTAGCTCTTGCCATAATTGCCGAGGCAACTTTAAGCTTTCTTGGGCAGGGCATACCGCCGACCACACCTTCACTGGGCACACTTATAAGAGTAGGAAATGAATTCCTCTTCTCAGGACTTTGGTGGATTACTTTTTTTCCAGCTATAGCTCTTATAATATTAGTATTTTCTGTAAATTTACTGGGGGATTGGATGCGAGATGCACTTAATCCAAAGTTACGATGACCAATCTTCTTGAAATAAATAATCTAAGTGTAGACTTCCCATCACGCAGAGGGCAAGTCGCGGCGGTCAATGAAGTATCAATTACAGTCGCTAAAGGTGAAGTTCTTGGTTTAGTGGGTGAAAGCGGCGCAGGAAAGTCAACTGTGGGCAACTCGGTTATCAACCTTTTAGAACCCCCCGGTTATATTTCTGGTGGAGAAATTATTTTTGACGGAAGTCGGATAGATCAACTGTCCAACGAAGAAATGAGAAAGATAAGAGGAGCAAAAATAGGTACTATTTTTCAAGATCCTCAAACTTCACTAAACCCGCTGATGACCATTGGCAAACAGTTATCCGAGACACTTATAGAAACTTTAAAAATTTCTGGATCCTCTGCTCGAGAAAAATCAATTGAGCTACTTGATTCCGTAGGTATTCCTAATCCGGAACCACGATTAGACGCCTACCCTCATCAGTTTTCAGGTGGAATGCGCCAACGAGTTGTCATCGCTTTGGCACTGGCTGGTGACCCCGATTTAATTATTGCTGATGAACCAACGACTGCTCTGGATGTATCGATCCAAAAACAAATTTTGGATTTAATAAAATCATTATGTAAGCAACGCAATTTGGGGGTCATTATTGTAACTCACGATATAGGTGTCATTGCTGAAATCGCTGATCGGGTTGCCGTAATGTACAATGGCCAATTAGTAGAAGAAGGAGAGGTAAAACAAGTTCTTCAAAAACCAAAGCATGAATACACAAAAAGTTTAATATCGGCAGTACCCAGTGGTGACCAAAAGCTTCATCGCTTCACTGTCGTTGACTATATCGATGGATCTGAAGAAAAAGTCACTCTAGAAAATGTAAGTGACCACTGGCTTTCAAAAAATAAATCCTCCGAAACCCACAATACAGCTGTTTCCGTTAAAAATTTATCAATTGAATTTTCTATTCGGAAGGCCTTGTTTCGAAAAAATCGTATTTCATTGAAAGCTGTAGATGATGTATCAAT
>CAYMIR010000101.1:0-5689 GCA_964390655.1 uncultured Marinovum sp. | reverse complement strand
TCTATGCAATTGGGGATGTTACAAACCGCAGTAATCTAACGCCGATTGCTATTAGAGAAGCTATGTCTTTTATTGAAACTGTGTTTAGAGACACACCTGAAAAACTTGATTATCGATTTATCCCTACTGCTGTCTTTACTACACCAGAAGTTGGAACAGTCGGGTTGACTGAGGAAGAAGCATCTCAATTTGGTCCTCTTGCGATTTACACCACAAAGTTCAAATCTATGCGTGAGGGTTTTGCAGGAAGGGAGGATAGAGTTTTCATGAAATTGATTGTAGAAGAAAAAAATCAAAAGGTTTTGGGTTGTCATTTTGTCTCACCTTTTGCAGGAGAATTAGTGCAATTAGCTGCAGTAGCCGTTACGATGGGTGCAACAAAACTTGATTTTGATAAAACAATTGCGGTTCATCCAACAATTTCGGAAGAATTGGTGACAATGCGAAAACCGACTCGCAGAGCTTGAAAAATTTATTTAAATCCCCAGTTATTAGGAAACATCAAAAAGTCATATTACCGGTAAAGGAATAAAAATGGCAGGAAATTCTGGCGGCCCTTGGGGCGGCGGTGGCGGCAATGGCCGTGATAGTGGTAAAGAAGGTGGACGAAAGCAGCCCACGGGAGGGACAAATAAGCCCGAGGGAAACAATCCCGTTCCTCCTGAAATCGACGATATGTTAAGGAAAGGTCAAGAACAACTTCGGGTTCTGATGGGCGGCAGAGGTTCTGGCGGTGCAAATGGATCGGGCCGTGGAAGCGGTGGGGGCGGACTTGGCCGTAGTGGGTATTTTTTAATTGTCGCAGGTTTAGCCGCATTTTGGCTTTTCAATAGTTTGTACACAGTTCAAAACTTTGAAAAATCGGTTGAATTGTTTTTTGGCAGATATATTGAAACTGGCGAAGAGGGTTTGAACTTCGCGCCCTGGCCAGTTGTGCGAGCAGAAGTTGTTCCTGTTGATAGGGAGCAAACTGAAGATATTGGCGTTGGTATTAGAGGCGGAGATGCTGGTTTGATGCTTACCGGTGATGAGAATATTGTTGATATTGACTTCCAGGTGGTTTGGAATGTCAACGATCCTGCTCGCTTTCTTTTTAATCTGCGAGAGCCACAAGCAACGATTAGAGCTGTGTCTGAATCAGCTATGCGAGAAATTATTGCACAGTCAGATCTTGCCCCTATCCTGAACAGAGATCGTGCTGCAATTTCTGACAGTCTAGAGCTCTTAATCCAAAATACGTTAGATAGTTATGATAGCGGTGTGAATGTTGTTCGAGTAAACTTTGACAAAGCTGATCCCCCGGAACAAGTAATTGATAGTTTCAGAGAAGTTCAGGCTGCGGAGCAACAACGTGATAGACTTGAAAAAGAAGCGGATGCTTATGCTAACCGAATTCTAGCGCAAGCTCGAGGTGAAGCAGCTCAGGTTAGAGAGCAGGCTGAAGCTTACCGTGCTCAAGTTGTGAATGAAGCTACAGGTGAAGCTAGTCGGTTTGGTGCAGTTTTAACCGAGTATAAAAAGGCGCCAGATGTAACTCGTAAGCGCCTCTATTTGGAGACCATGGAGCGGGTCCTTGGAGACGTTGAAAAAGTAATTATTGATGAATCAGCTGGTGGAAGTGGTGTTGTACCTTATCTTCCCTTGAACCAATTACGCCAGGAGACAAAATAATGAATAGAATGGTGATATTATTAGGCGCAGTTTTTCTGATTTTCATTGGTGTTATGTCGTCAATTTTCGTTGTTGACGAACGCGAGAAAGTTCTTGTTTTGCAGTTTGGTAGAGTTGTGGCAACTAAGGAAGACCCTGGCCTATCTTTTAAGATTCCGATTATTCAAAACGTCGTAAGGTATGACGATCGCATTTTAAGCCGCGATATCGATCCGTTGGAGGTTACGCCGTTAGACGATCGCCGGCTCGTTGTTGATGCTTTTGCTCGCTACAGGATCATAGATGTAAATAAGTTTCGAGAAGTGACAGGCGCATCTGGTGACACAGCAATTTCAATCGCTGGAACTAGGCTAGACCGTATCCTGAGTTCTCAAACCCGTGAAGTATTGGGTTCGGTTTCATCAAACAATATTCTTAGCTCAGATCGCTTCGCCTTGATGTTGCGAATACGAAATGGAGCAATTTTAGAAGCGGAAAAAATGGGTATCGAAGTTGTTGATGTGCGTTTAAAACGTACAGATTTGCCCAGACAAAACTTAGAGGCCACGTTCGCCAGGATGCGTGCAGAAAGAGACAGAGAAGCTGCTGACGAAATTGCGAGAGGTAATGAAGCTGCACAACGTGTTAGAGCCCAAGCAGATAGAGAACAGGTTGTCATTGTGTCTGAAGCTAAGCGTGAGTCTGAAATAATTCGAGGTGAAGCGGATGCAGAGCGAAACGCGATTTTTGCAACAGCCTTCGGAGAGGATCCAGAATTCTTTGAGTTTTACAGATCGCTTAATGCTTACGAAAAATCAATAAAGGGGTCGAATTCGACAATGGTAATGTCACCGGACTCGGAGTTCTTTAATTATTTTAAGTCTGATTTTGGAGCTAAATAATTTCAACAATCTTATATGGATTAGGCTTAGTATTGGTAATTGAGGGGCTAATTTATGTTCTGGCCCCTCATTTCGTAGAAAAGATTTTAGTTTCGCTCAAAGAAATGCCTAATGAGCAACGTCGCTTGGTTGGGGCCTGTATGGCCCTACTTGGCGGTGTGATACTCCTTTTAATAAAAATATTTTAATTCAAAAATTGAACTTTAAATTTCGAAGCTGTTGCAAACTTTGAATGTCATCCTAAATACAAAAGACCGAAGACAATAAAACTTTTTGAGGACTAAATGAGACAATTTTATATTTTTAAAACTGCACAAATTTTGACTGCAGGAGATATAATAAAATCAAGACAATTTATCTTAACCGCGTTTTTTGTAGCTATAAGTATCTTTCTACAAACTGTAGTTTTAAATGCTCGAGGTGTGCCGGAAAGTTTTGCAGATTTAGTCGAAAACGTGGGTTCTTCAGTGGTCAATATAACCACAACGACCAAAGTTGAATCTCCAGTAGTTCCAAGGGGTGTAGTGCCTGAAGGTAGCCCGTTCGAAGAATTGTTTCGCGATTTTCAAAATCCGAATAGCCCTCGTCAGAGGCCACGAAATGCAAATGCTTTGGGTTCTGGTTTTGTAATCAGTAGCGATGGTTTTATCGTGACAAACCATCATGTCATAAATGGAGCCGATCAGATTACAATAGAATTCAATGATGGCTCTTTTCGTGATGCGGTTGTTATCGGCAGTGATGAAAATATAGATATAGCACTGTTGAAAGTTGATGCAGAAATAACGCTAGAATTTGTAGAATTTGGTGATAGCGATATTTCAAGAGTTGGGGACTGGGTTATGGCAATGGGTAACCCACTCGGCCAAGGTTTCTCTGTATCAGTTGGAATAATATCTGCACGTAATCGTGAGTTGTCAGGAAACTATGATGATTACATTCAAACAGACGCAGCCATTAATAGAGGCAATTCAGGTGGACCTCTGTTTAACATGGATGGAGAAGTAGTGGGCGTGAACACAGCTATTTTATCCCCGAACGGTGGGTCTATAGGTATTGGATTTTCAATGGCATCAAATGTTGTCGAACCAGTTGTTAAGCAACTGAAAGAATTTGGCGAGGTGCGACGTGGTTGGTTAGGGGTAAGTATAGGTGATCTTAATCAAGACATGGCTGATGCCTTGGGTATGAAAGAGCCGAGCGGCTCTATCGTTCTAGAGGTCTATGACGGACCATCCAAAGATGCTGGTCTCTTAGCTTCAGACGTCATTGTTATGTTTGATAATAAAGAAGTTAGTAATTCAGGCGAGTTAGTTCGCATTGTTGGTGACACGACGGTTGGAAGAACCGTAGATGTTATCGTACTCAGACAAGGCGAGCGGATAAAGGTAGGCGTAAAACTCGGGCAGCGGCCAACAAATAAAGAGCTTAATGCGCAAGTTACACAGCCTGAACCGGCCAAGCCAAATGAAGATGCAATTGATGGAGTTGGTTTGTCTGAACTGACTGATAGTTTGAGAGAAGAATATGGAATAGATCCTACAATCTCGGGTGTAATAATAATGTCTGTAGATGAAACTTCTTCTGCATACGAAAACGGTTTGCGGAAAGGCGATGTAATTACTGACGTTGCCCAGAAACCAATTGGTTCGGTAGAAGAAGTAGAAGAGCTTGTTTCGAGTGCTAAAAGTGAAGGACGTCAGTCAGTGCTTCTCTTAGTCCGAAGAGAGGGACAACCGAGGTTTATAGTACTAAAATTTAACTAATTAACCCTAAAAGATCAGGAGCATAGCTCCTGGTCTTAATTAGTACGTAATTACATATTTATCTTTGGTAAATCATCGAGCATGTATGAAATATCTTCAACATGCTCAGCTATTACATGAATAACTGAGTTTTCGTTCTGAACCCGCCCTTTTATTTTTAAAAGGCGCCCAGAAATTATAGCACGGCGAAATTTTTCATATAAAGTTCGCCAAATTACTATATTTACTGTTCCTGTTTCATCTTCCAATGTGAGAAAAATAACACCTTTTGCTGTTCCCGGACGTTGCCTAAGTATTACTAATCCTGCGACACAAACAATTGTACCAGGTGAAGGACGATTTAGAAAAGATGCGGGACAAGCACTTGGTGGCTTTGGCCATTTTAAGAGAGTATTTTGCATTTTTTTATTATATTTGATTTTTGATCACTATCTAAGAACAAAAGTAGAACACATGGAATAATATGACAAGATTCTTTTAATAATTTCTAAAAAGGTATGGCCGAATTAAATTTAGCTGATTAGAAGAGTTTCACGAATTATGATGGATGAGCAGAATGGCCAAAATTACTTATATTGAGCATAACGGGACACAACACGTTGTTGAGGTTTCAAACGGGTTGACTGTGATGGAAGGTGCTCGAGACAATAATATTCCAGGAATTGATGCAGACTGTGGCGGCGCCTGTGCATGTTCCACCTGCCATGTTTACGTTCATCCAGAATGGGTTTCCAAGGTTCCGCCAAGTGAAGATATGGAACAGGACATGCTTGACTTCGCTTATGAACCTGACCCGGAGAGATCTCGGTTAACTTGCCAGATGCATGTCACTGATGATTTTGATGGTTTGATCGTTCAACTGCCTGAAAAGCAGATCTAGTTAAGCATAATTTAAATTAAATTAACTTTTTCAATAAGTCACCATTTCGAATTTTTCCCGCTGACACAACAGAGCACAACAATCCTCGTAATCGAAGTGATTTGTTTTCCTCCAAGGTTATCCAGTTTTTTGCATCCACACCGTAGCGCACCTTCCATTTAACACAGCCTTCATTAAAAATACCCGATACTTTCAGTTTAGCAGTTCCCGCCGAAAGAATAGTACCTGCTGGGCAATTCTCCTCTGATGTATCAAAATCAGACATGAATGTATCACCTGGGTGAATTGCTTCGGGTCCAAATTTTACCGCATTCCAAACTCTAGTAGATAAAATAGAAACTTGAATACCGGGATCTGGTGCCCCATTTGCAAGTTTTAACCAAGGACTTTCCAGCCATCGGTCTCCTTTAATTCCCTCATCTGGTGTTAAGTCCATAAATTCTGGAAAACTTCTTTCGTTTCTTTCTGGTCGAAAGCATAGATTTTCAATT
>CAYMIR010000100.1:0-5770 GCA_964390655.1 uncultured Marinovum sp. | reverse complement strand
ATTGGTAAAACCAAAACGGTCGAATGCGCTTTGGGTGGCTGGGGGACAAACGAACAAATGGGTACTCCATGGAACCCATGGGATTTGAACGAGGCGAGAGTGCCTGGAGGATCTTCTTCAGGCTCTGGAGTTGCAGTGGCAAGCGGACTGGCGAGTTGTGCGACGGGAAGCGATACCGGGGGATCTGTCCGTCTGCCAGCCGCTTTTTGCGGGTTAACCGGCCTTAAAGTGAGTAAAGCCTGCCTGCCTACAGATGGGATAATGCCTTTATCTCAAACCTTAGATACCCCAGGCCCAATGACCCGTAATATGGCAGATCTAGCTTTTATGTTTTCAATCATGCAAGGCATCAATCCAGATGAGCTAGAGAATGATATGATGACAGGTAATGGACTTTTCGATGTTCAAATGAATATTTTTAAAGGCTTAAAGCTTGGTTTTATTAATGAAGAAGAACGTTCTCTTTGTACGGAAGATATTCTTGAGAGCTATGATGCAACACTCCATTTATTAGTCGAATTAGGCGCAGAATTGGAAGTTTTCAGATCACCTATACCATTTGATGATATGACTAAATTAAACGGTGATATTACGATGTTTGAAGGATATCGCAACCATGGATCTTTTTATGATGACCCCAAAAAACGGATGGATCAGAATGTTAGAAAACGTATGCTAGCTGGTCGGGATTTAACCGCAGAAAACCATTCAAAGCGATTAGAAAAGCGCCAAAAAGATCAATTAATTTTCGAAGCCTCAATGGTTGGATTTGATGCATTGATAACACCAACCGTACTTGAGCCCGCTCCACGGCTAGATGATATTGATGAAGAATTCACGCCTGGGTATTTTACGCGACCCTTTAATTACATCGACATGAGTGCCTTAGCGCTTCCAACTGCCTATTCCGCAAAAGGCTTACCAACAAGTCTGCAAATTGCCGTTCCTGCTGGTCGAGAAAATTTTGTAATTCAAATGGGAACAACGCTTGAAAAGGCTCTAGGATTTACCAAACAACCAGACTTCAGTCCACTTTAATTTTAGTGAATAAAGTGCTGGGTAAATTGCAAGTTCTTTAGGAAAGATCTCCAAGTGTGTGAGACAAGACATTAAATAATAAACGCGAAACCGTGTTATCGAAATTATTCCAAGGTAGGCTCCCACAAAATGTAATAGAGCCAACAGAAAATACCCGCCCACCTGAAGGTGTTTCAAAATAAATCATATCGGCCCGTTTTACTTCACTTTCTGGACCCCCTGATAAATTTGTCAAATGGGTCAATTGTTCTTCAGGGACCAGAATAAAATGGTCATCTGTAGCGAAAGATTGAGCTAAAATAGTAATTTTGTGCCCTGGATCTAACTTAGGATCAACTCGGTCAAGCTCAAAGCCTGCTGCCCCATTACCGCTAAAACCAAAGTCACCAATAATTTCATCGTCAATGCCGTTAAATACCCAATCAAAATCAGGATCAAAACAAACACGTTTATAGGGCATACCATTAAATGTGCCCTGTGCAGTAAAGCCAACTCCAACTAATTGCTGCGGGGGCCGTCCATTTCTTCGCCATAATCCTCCATAAGCCCCATCAAATCCGTTATAATATTCACCCGGCTCTGATGCCCAAGCGCGCAGTCCATCTTCTGCCCTACGAATTTCAAGAAGACTTGGATCTTCTCTGTGACGAGCAATCCTCCAATAAAATCCATTACCACCTAAATAATGGAGTGCACCACCTTGATCTCGATACTGGGTTAGCGCGTCCAAAGTCTCACTAGTATGATATTCTGGATGACTACCAGTTATAACAGCTTCGTAGCGCTGTATTGCTGTAACACCATCATTATGAAGTTCTTCGTCTGTGACGATATCGTAGTCTATCCCTTTTGCATGCAACCAGGAAATTAGATGGCTGTCAGCCTGGAAATGTCGCAACCCCGAACAATCAGCTTGGCCAAATGTTATATACCCCGGTCTTATGTTAAAAAGTGGCCGCTTATGGGAGGCGTGGCAAATTCCACTGCCATCAGTATGATTATTGTATGTAGATAATCCATAACTTTGAAACTGCGCTGGGTTATGGGGGTAGGCATTCCAATCAGCGATCCTTTGTAACCAGATATCATCAAAATCTGGACGTGCATGATTACCATAAATTACGTAGGTAAAAGTGGACACCAAAACGCACAGCCTGGCACTAGGTTGCCCTTTTTCTGGACAAACAAAAAATGGAATTGCGTCGTAGTCATCTTCACACGAAATACGCATTATATAGATGCCTGAGGGCATTTTTGGCGGAATGACAAAACTAAAATCTGCCCCCCAGTTGAAATCGTAAATATCATCTTCATGAAATGCAATCGCAGCATAATGCTCAGGCTTATGCTGCCAATTCATTTCACTTGCGTCCCACATGGCACCAGTAACAGCCCGAGTTGGAGCATTTATGAGCATTAAATCAGGGCAGCCAATACCAGGAACCGATAGACTTGAGGTATTTTTTGAAAAATCCCACACAGCTATACTTTGCTCGTCTGCGTAAATTTCAGGTCGTTCTATTTTGCCATTAAAACAATTTTTGGTTGATCCCTTAACTCGCTGCGCTGCGATAATAACGCAAGCCTTTTCGTTCAAGTCCCACGCCACATCAAGCTGAACAAAAGCCGGTTTAGAATCCTTTGAATTATCTAAATTGATCAATTCAATACTCATCAAACCCGTTTTGTTAATTTGCGCTTCGACGCGTTGCCATCTCCTCATGGAAACTGCATCAACGGTAGTGACAGTTTCCGAGCCAAAACTAAAACTTGGGTGACCTTCAGGATCTAACGTGAGGCAAAATCGGCCAAATTCAATTAATGTTTGATGGCTGGAAGTTTTAAGTGTCGGATAAACTGTAACTGAAAAGCGAATGCTATCATCAGCGGACATTTTAAGCGTTTGTTCAGTTATACCATATGAACCAGGATGAAATTTCTGCTTACGTGATGAGAAAGTCTGTTTTGGAAAAAAATCATCGCAAGCGTACTCAACAATGCCTTGACCTTTAGGGTTTGGGTCAGCGCTCACAGACCTAAAAAGTTGGGCAGTAAAATCACTTTTATGCTCACTAGAAACCATAAAGTTTATCTGGTCTCCAGGCCGCCCTGAAAGTTTATCGGAATATCCTGCTATAGGGACCGTTTCCAAATTAAATCTCCAATCACAAAAATATTATCTTTTATTTCTTTAGTCTGATGGAATAACAACTCAGGTGCAACTCTAACAAATTTTGCGACCCTACTTTTACAAATTAATTCAGCTATACTAAAATAAAGCTTTAAATCTCTCAGAAATAACTTGAGGTACGCAATCTTACTGAGTTTGTTTTGTGTATTTAATTACTAAATCTACTAAAACTCGTTTCTAATTTTTTGAATAGTTTCAAAAGTTTTTTCGAAAGTTGGACTGTTTAGAGGGTTATTCTGACTTGAAAACCAAGCAATAGAGACTTTTTTAGAAGGATCTACAAATAAAAATTGACCATGAATTCCAAGCCCAAAAATCAGTGGCTCTGCTTCCCTCTGAATGTACCATTTAGAACGATAGTGCATCTCCCTTTTACCCATATCATTATAAAAATCGCCATCGATCCATGCTTGAAGGTCACCATTGTGAGTAATGTCATTTATCCACTCTTTTGGTATGACTTGCACTCCTTGGCGTTGCCCTCCATTGGACATCATCATACCTACTCTTGCCAAATCTCTGGCTAAAAAGCACTTACCCCCAGCCGCCCGTGCTCCACCTATACGGTCAACGGTTATATATCCTGATGCTTCTGCTCCCAGTGGCTTCCAGAGTCTATCACTAACCAAATTGGCATATCGAATGCCCGTGGCTCTCTCAAAAACCCAAGCTAAAAGATCGGTGTTTGGAGAAACATAGTGGAAACGACCTCCATGTGATCCATCTGCCTCAGTCAATGAAGACATAAAAGATCGCAAGTTACCAGCTTCACGATCTTTTGGAACAGGGTTCCAATTCGCTGCATACCTGTAATCAATAATGGGACCTTCAGTGGCAAGATAATCTTCGTTAAAAAAAACACCTACGCGCATATCCAAGAGATTGCGGACTGTCGCCTGAGCATAAGCACTATTGGCCAGTTCCGGGATATACTTGGTTATTAGGTCATTCTCACTTAATTCATTACGTTCTACTAGTGTGCCTGCAATCAAGCCCAGCATGGACTTTGATACTGACATCAGAATATGCGGATCCCTCGAAGCCATACCATTGCGATAAGTCTCATAAACTAGTTTGTTATCATGAATGACGACAAGAGCATCTGTATCCGTTTGTATTAAGGCTTCATCAAGACCTATTTTAGATGTATCTAAGGTACCACTATCTAGTTCCCAAACATTCATAGGATCATTTTGGATTTCAGCTGAAGGAACAAGTTCTCGCACGTGATGAAAAGCCCAATGACAGTAAGGAGCTCTGCGCCAGTTGGCCAGCGTAACTTGGTTTGGCTCTATAGGTGGAAATCCCTGCATAACTTTAGACATTTCAATACCTTCAACTAATCTTAAGTATTGGTGGCAGCTAAATCTTAAAGCGTCAACTATTACTCAATGATGGGCAATTAAGCTACAGCAGATACTCGGTAAATTGTGGCATCATAGCTTATAAGACCATTTTGTAATCTTTTGTTTCCATCAGCAACAAATGCTTCTCTTATCTCGTTCAATACTTCATCTGTCGGAGCAGCCTCCTTTATTGCTCTAGACCCCATACCTATTTCCATCAAAAGTGAGGCATTTTTTTCAACACTATCTTTTGTGCTTATGCTGGTCTTTATAATATCTATATTAATGGAAGAGAATTCAGCATTCTTCAAAATAGAGGAAAGGTAAGTACGGTCGCTAAAAGCAAGTGGCCCAGGCTCCTTACCTGGCTCTGCAAAAGATACTCCAGTTATATCAACAACCGTTTTGAGGGGAGAAAGGAAAAAATCATTGGCTGAAATTGGAGCCCAACACACAAATCGCATCTCATGACCCTTTTGAACAGCAGACTTTATGTTTTGAAATGCTTTAAAAGGATTTTCAAAGAACATCACGCCGAACCTGGATATCGCTAAATCAAACGTTTCAGGTTCAAATTTGTAAGACTGCGCATCAGCCTGCAAAAAATCTTTTCCTACGCTTTCAGGATGAGATCTTGCCAAAGCTAAAAGTTTTTCAGAAATATCAAGTCCAGTAACCCTTGCTTGATTACCCATTATTGCTGCCAAGCGTCTTGTTGTTGAACCTGCGCCACACCCAATATCCAGTCCATTATTGCACCCAGTAGCGTCTAAACCTTCAAACAAAATATCCGAAATAGCTTGGAGGCGCTCATTCATTGCACTGTCATTAATCACCCACGATTGTCCAGGTGCCTCATTCCAATATTGTCCCTGCTTATCATTTTCACCGTATTTACCCATTTTTCTAAGCCTCGTTTTGAACTTTTTTAAAATCTATATATTTGCCTTCAATCCTTGTCGTAAATTCAAGCCATGTCCAGATTGAAAAATGCATTATAAAATAAGCTATTGCTTGTCAGTAGTTTACTCTACATATAAGCGTTTGTGTTTTGGAGTTTTTTCAATGTTGGTAAGCCAGAAACAAAATTCCAAAGGTATTTTACTCATGTTAATTTCAATGGCTTCTTTTGCTATAGGCGATACATTTGTAAAAATTTCTGGATCCTTTCTATCACCATCGCAGATTATGTTTT
>CAYMIR010000099.1:0-5788 GCA_964390655.1 uncultured Marinovum sp. | reverse complement strand
CCTGTATGAAACCTGCCTCAATGACTTGGCGCCTGCTTTTGCAGGCGCTTTTTTTTTATTTTCTTAATGATGTGTTGATAATGCCGAATCGATAACTGCTAAGCTTTTTTGCTCGTTCCGCCTTTTTCAATGGTACTTTTCGAAGATGTCTTTTTTGTTGGTGGATAAACCAAACCAGCAGAGATCACTAATTTAGCGGCATCTTCAATCGACATATCTAACTCTACAATATCTGCTTTTGGAAAAAATAACAGAAAACCAGACGTAGGGTTTGGTGTGGTAGGTACGAAAACAGAAACCATAGGGCCCGCTGAAGAATTTCGTTCCGCGATTTCTCCCTTTGCAGTTGTGGAGATGAAACCTATAGCCCAAATGCCTTTTCGAGGATATTCAATCATGCAGGCTTTTTCAAATGATCGTTCCTGCTGCGCAAATACAGTTTCTGCAATTTGTTTAATTCCCGAATAAAAAGAGCGCACCACTGGCATTCGATTTACTAAATTTTCAGCGTATTTTATAAACGAACGTCCAATTAAGCCTTTTGCTAGCCAACCCACCAAGGTTGCAAAGATCAAGAATACTACAACACCAACACCCCTAATATTTAACTTTAAGTCGTAACCAAAAAAAGTGTTAAGTATCTGCTCGGGTCTGTATGCATCCGGAACAAAAGGCAGAACAAAACCATCAAACCAGCCAATAACACTCCAAATCAGCCAAAGTGTTAGAGCAACAGGGGCAATAACAACGATGCCTGTTAAAAAACTTGTTCTTAGACGTGCGAGCATATTTTAGAGTTGCCAATCTGATTTCTAATTAATTAGTTTTTAGTTTGTATGGTTTCAACAAACATTTCTAACTATTATTGCATTCTTAAAAACACAATGCGATTTTTGATGCAAGTTTTGCATTATTCTTAATTAATGCGATATTTGCTAAAAGTGCTTTACCTTTGGTGAGTTGATTAATTTGAGAGAGTACAAAAGGTGTCACTTCCTTGGCAATAATATTTTGTTCATTAGCGCTTTTTACGGCTTCCATAACTATTGGTTCTATCGTTTCAAAAGGAATTTGGTCTTTCTTTGATATTGGGTTTGCAATCAACTGGCCTCCTGATAGCCCAAGTTCCTTTCTTAATTCATGGGATCTAGCAATCAAAGAAGGCTTGTCTAGTGATAACGGAGATATGAAAGGGCTGTCACTTGACCAGAAGGCTGGCAAATTAGTTTGCCCAAAAGTAATAACTGGAACTCCAAGGGTCTCTAAAACCTCTAATGTTTTGGGAATATCTAAAATTGCCTTGGGTCCAGCACAGACAACTGAAATACCTGTTTTTGCTAACTCTTGTAAGTCAGCTGAAATATCGAAAGTTTTTTCAGCAAATTTATGAACTCCACCAATTCCGCCTGTAGCAAAAATTTTTATTCCAGCCAGGTCTGCAATTATCATTGTCGCAGCAACTGTGGTGGCACCAGTTTCCTTTTTCACCAAGCAATATGCCAAATCTGCTCTAGATAATTTTCTGACATTTTTTTTTGCAGATAATTCTGTTAATGCTTCATCTTCTAAGCCAACGTGTATTATTCCATTTATAACAGCTATAGTAGCAGGCGTAGCACCATATTCTCTAACTATGGTTTCAACACTTTGAGCCGTTTTCAGGTTTTCTGGCCAAGGCATGCCATGGGTTATTATAGTACTTTCTAATGCAACAACTGGCTCGTAATTTTTAATAGCCTGTCGTACTTCTAAAGAATAATTAATTTTCATCATTTAATTTCTGTCTCAACATATTTTGAGGCACTTTCAGCAGCTTTTAATAAAGATGTTTCTTTGGATATTTGGTTGATTTCATTTGCAATATGACAGGCTACAAAATAATCTCCCGCGCCTGTAATATGTTTAATATTTTTAACCTTTGGTGGTGATATTGTAATTGGCTCATGATAAATGGATGAAGCACAAATTTGTTTGCCACCGTTAGTCACAATTGCTCTACCTAACCCTTGCTTTAACAAATAAGTAGAGGCTTGTCTGGTATCTTTAAAACTCAAATTACAAAGATTTTCAGCTTCAGCCATATTGCAATAAACTGTTGCGTTTGGAAGGCTTAAAAATGGTTTTAAACGAAATGCTTTTGAGGATGACGCCGATGCTATTCTTATATCGAAATTCTTAAAATTTTTGTTTTTAGCAATTTTTAATAAAGTCGATGTACTCAAGTTCCCATCTAACACGATTAAATTATGAGAGGGGTTAGAACTTGTTTTCACAGCGCCATTTTCAAGTGGTCCTAATATTCTATCACCAAACTCTTCCACATTAAATATATGTGCTATTGCAGCTTTAAGGCCTTGTATATCTTCGATTGCTAAATAGCTGTCTGTTTCAGTGTCATTACAAACGTAAATGTTATCTGTAATAATTCCCAATTTGTCACAAAATTCTATAATTGCGCGTCCTTTGATGTCATCTCCCAGCGCTGTTAATAGTTCTAAGTTGGTAAAGCCACTCAAAGCTAAATGTTTGCAAATATTAAATGCAACACCTCCAACGCTTGTTTTTATTATACCAGAAACATCATCTCCGGTATTTATCTGACTTTTGCTAAAGCCAACACTATCGATCAAAGCGCTACCTGCGCATATAATTCTGAAGTTACTGGGATTCATTGGATGCTCTAAAGGTGAGGGCCGCCCAATAACTTGTCCAAAAAGTGTCATTTTTTGGTTTGTTATTAAGTTCCAAAATTACATTATCTATAAGATATTCATTGCCTTGAGTTACTGTAAATTTAGATATCCCATTTGAATCAGTGACAGCTGTTCTAACACTAACCATTTTGTCGTTTTTTCTTTCGAAAATTGTAATTTTTTTATTCTTTTGAGGTTGACCGTTAAAAAGTAATTGTACTGAAAATTCATCAGATGGAGACATAAGATATGGGTTTTTCAGTGCAATTAATTCATGTTTGAGGCCCATACTTTGGTCGGCACCCTTTGCATCCCCAACACCTATTAAAATCTTAGAGAATCTATAATAATCTTCTTTGAAATTTGCCTCAGGAAATTTAGAGTCAAAATGTGTTTTAATTGCCCAATTCTCACCTTTTTCGGAAGCAAAATCAGCAAATTTATCCATAGATTTGTAGGTGATTGTAGACTTTTTGCTTACATAAATACCAGTTATCAAGCCATTATTATTGCTTGATAGTACCGCTACCGGCCTATCCCCCATTCTTGATTCAATATTAAATTTTTGATCGTCGTGTACATAGTAAAATTCAGAAAACCTATTTTTAAAATATGAAAGCTCTATTCCTTCAAACATTTGGCCGTTTTTTAAACTTATTTCAAAGTCATCGCCAACTGCTTGGCGAAATGTAGTTGTGTCGAGCCACATTTCATGAGAAATCAAAGGTTCACCTTTAAAGATTACCAATCCAAAAGTAATTGTTAGTATGCTGACCTTTAATTTAAAAAGAACGAGTAGATTATTTTTTATTGTGATCATTTTTCTCTTTATGAAAGTGGTACCATTAAAAGGGCATGAGATGTCACCGTCTATCTTAGACCTTACAATAAATCCAAATGTTGTTCAGTTAAAGATAAGATTTTCGATTGAGGCGATGCTTGCAGAAATAGACCTTTCTGAGGTTAGTGATACAAATTTATCGGAAAATGCAGTTAAATATGATGAGTTACGTACTTTTACACCAACTCAAATTAAAAAAATATTTGGCAAGAAATGGCCATACCTTTCCAAAGATATAGAGTTAATTCAATCGGGTAGGGTGGTTGAATTGAGTTATCAGGATCTCACTGTTCCTGATGTTGGAAATACTGAATTAACTCGCATTAGTCATTTGTATTTAGAGGCAAAGATTGAAAAAGATGAACCAATAGTTTTTTCCTGGAACGCCAACTTTGGACCGATTGTTGTGAGGCAGATGGGTGTTGATAATGGCTTAACACAATTTCTTGCAAATGGAGATGAATCGAATGAAATGTATTTTCAAGGATCAATTGAAAAAAGTAAAATTCAAACTTTTTTTAATTATATAATTGTTGGGTTTGAGCACATTATTCCAAAAGGATGGGATCATATTGTATTTGTCCTAGGACTGTTTTTCTTTTCAAGCAAGTTGAAACCACTAGTTTGGCAAATTTCGGCTTTCACTCTGGCCCATACTTTTACTCTTGCTTTAGGCTCGCTTGGTTATATAAAAATTGTTCCAGAAATAGTGGAACCTCTTATTGCTTTATCAATCATATTCATTTCTGTTGAAAATATTTTTATAAAGAAATTAAGTAGGTGGCGGCCTCTAGTAATATTTATTTTTGGCTTGCTTCATGGTCTGGGTTTTGCATCTGTACTAGGGGAGTTTGGGCTACCAGCTGGATTTTTTGTTCCAGCTCTTATTGGGTTTAATGTCGGGGTTGAGTTTGGACAGCTGACCATTGTCCTGCTGGCATTTATCTTCGTAGGGTATTGGTTCAACAAAAAGAGCTACTATAAGAGCTCTATCGCTCAACCAATTTCGGCGATAATTGGTTTAGTAGGAAGCTTTTGGTTTATCGAAAGAGTAATCTAAAAATAAATGATCTTTTTGAACTTGCATATTCAGACACTATGCCTTAGATCCACCACTGATAAATCGCAGATGGGATGAGGGCTTTTAAGGGAAACATCCTTATAAGGTCCACCGGTTGAAGTTTAACTTTCAAGCTCCCATCAAGGCATTAAACCGGAAAGGATTTTAAAATGGCTCTACCAGAGTTTTCATTACGTCAATTGCTAGAAGCAGGTGTCCACTTTGGCCACCAAACTCAAAGGTGGGATCCATTAATGGAACCATACATTTATGGTTCTCGTAATGGTATACACATATTAGACTTAACGCAGACCGTTCCTATGCTTGATCAAGCCTTGAACATAGTTCGTGAAACGGTTGCAAAAGGGGGCAGTATTTTATTTGTTGGCACCAAGCGCCAGGCATCTTCACCAATTGCCGAAGCTGCAGAAAAGTGCGCGCAATACTACATGAACCATCGTTGGTTGGGCGGTACTCTGACTAATTGGAAAACTGTTTCGCAGTCAATTCAAAGGTTGAAATCGATTGACGAGCAAGTCGCATCTGGTTCAATCGAGGGTCTTACTAAAAAGGAGAGGCTTGGGGTTGAGCGTGAGCATGCTAAACTGAAAGCCTCATTTGATGGCATTGCTGAGATGGGTGGTGTTCCTGACTTGGTTTTTGTCGTCGATGTTAAAAAAGAAGCGCTTGCTGTTGCAGAAGCAAATAAACTGGGAATACCAGTCGTGGCCGTTGTCGACACTAACTGTTCGCCATCAGGAGTTGATTACATGATTCCAGGTAATGATGACGCTTCACGAGCTATAGGTCTATATTGTGATTTGATCAGCAGAGCAGCTCTTGATGGTATGTCTGCTCAACTTGGAGCCGCTGGAGTTGATTTAGGGGAAATGGATGAATCTCCAACTGAAGAAATTTTGACTGAAGCCGTTGAAGAAGAAACTAAATCTACTGAAACTAGCGAAGAAGAAGTCAAGAAACCGATAGAAGATGATAAAAAAGCCGCTGATAAAGTTGAAGTGACAACAAAAAAATCGAAAGCGGCAGCAAAAAAACCAACGGTTACTGCTAAAAAGGCAACTGCTAGTAAGGCTAAGAAAAAGGATGAAGGTAAAGCATCTGATAGCGCTCCAGTGGAAGATAAAAAGACTAAGAGTAAAAAAAGTTCAGGTGACGATAACGCTTAAATTGCTA
>CAYMIR010000098.1:0-5831 GCA_964390655.1 uncultured Marinovum sp. | reverse complement strand
GAAAGCTCTTCTGCCTCAAAGTTTAAAGATACTACGAAAGCTGATAATGGTTTTAATGTTCCGTCAGTAAGTTGGAAATTATCTGGCAAAAGGGTAATGACAATGTCCTGGGTTGAGGGTATCGCCCTTGGTGACATTACGTCTCTTGAAAATTTTGGTCATGATAAGCTTGCCCTAGGAGAACGTGTCTTGCAGCTTTTTTTAAACCACGCTCTCCGAGATGGTTATTTTCATGCAGATATGCACCAGGGAAACCTGAAGGTGAACTCAAAGGGAGAAATAATTGCCTATGATTTTGGTATAATGGGCTACATTGATGAATATACCAGACGTGTCTATGCTGAAATTTTATACGGTTTCATTAAGAGGGATTACAAAAGAGTAGCCGAGGTACATTTCGAAGCTGGTTATGTTCCAATAGATCAAGATGTGGAAGATTTTGCTAATGCGCTGCGCGCTGTAGGTGAGCCAATTTTTGGAATGGATGCAGCTAATATTTCTATGGGAAAATTACTCACTTACCTTTTTGAGGTGACTGAAAGGTTTGGAATGGAAACGCGCACAGAGTTAATCTTATTGCAGCGAACAATGGTTGTTGTTGAAGGCGTTGCTCGCTCTTTAAATCCTAACATCAATATTTGGAAAACAGCCCAACCGATTGTTGAAAATTATATACGGCAAAGTATTGGGCCAAAAGCCGTTTTTAAAGACATAGCAGATACAGTGAGAGTTATAGTCAAATTTGGTCCAAGGCTTCCAGATTTGGTTGAGAATATCTTACTTGACCATTCTGAAAAACAAGAAATAAAAGCAACTAGGTTTGGTAAGCTTCCCTATGTTTCCATCGCAATAGTATCGGCATTGTTAGGTGCGCTAGCAGCAAATCTATTGTCTAATCTCTAATAGCTATATTCTTCAAATATTTTTGTTAAATCTCCGTTCCAAGAACCATGATATTTTTCGAGCAAATCATCAGCAGAGCTTTTTCTTTTTTCAATATTTTCTTTGAGAGAATCTAAAAAAAGAGATTCATCAGAATAAAGCCCGTTTGAACTGGCTTGAGCTCTTTTTTTCAAACCGTTTTCTGATATTCGAATTGTTTCTTTAGCTAGATCAATTAACCGTATGCTTCCAACATATCCATTTAGTCCGTCTTCTGAGGCGGCTATCCTTAAATTTTCTCGGTCATTTTTGTCCCAGCTTTTTACCATATCCCATGCTGCATCTAGTGAATCTTTATCATAGCATATACCCACCCAAAAAGCTGGTAGCGCACATAGACGATGCCACTGACCTGCATCTGCACCCCTCATCTCTATAAACTTTTTCAGCCGGGCTTCTGGAAAGATTGTTGTCAAATGATCTGCCCAATCATTAAGTGTTGGTAATTCGCCTGGCAAAGCTGGAAGCTCTCCCTTCATAAAATCTCTGAATGATTGTCCAAGAGCGTTGATGTAATTTCCGTCTCGATAAACGAAGTACATTGGAACATCTAAAGCATACTCCGTCCATGCTTCAAAACCAAAGCCGTCACTAAAAACAAATGGTAGCAATCCCGTTCTTTGTGGGTCTAAACTTCTCCAAATTCTACTCCTCCAACTCTTATGACCCGTTGGGTTTCCCTCAAAAAAAGGTGAGTTGGCAAAAAGCGCTGTCGCGATAGGCTGCAGCGCCAAAGCAACCCGCATCTTTTGGACCATATCGGACTCAGAAGAATAGTCTAAGTTTACCTGGACAGTGCATGTTCTGAACATCATGGATTTGCCCATAGAACCAACTTTGTCCATATATTCGCTCATTAATTTGTATCGTCCCTTTGGCATCATTGGCATTTCATCGTGTTTCCAATGAGGAGCAGCGCCTAAACCTATGAACCCAATATTCAATTTATCAGCAATAGACTTTACTTCTAACAAATGTTCATTAACTTCATCACAAGTTTGAAATACCGTTTGGAGTTGAGCGCCCGAAAGTTCCAGCGCACCTCCTGGCTCTAATGAAACATTTGCTCCATTTTTAGAAAGGCCAATGATATTTTTATTTTCTTTTACTGGGTTCCAACCATATTCTTTCTCTAATCCTTTTAAGATCGCAAGAACTGATCGCTCCCCACTATATGGAATAGGTAAAAGAGTCTTCTTACAATAACCAAATTTTTCGTGCTCTGTTCCGATACGCCAATCTAATTTTGGCTTACAGCCAGAAGCTAAGTATTCAATAAGCTGGTAATAGTTTTCTATTCGGCCACCACCTGATTGTGGGATAGACATTTAGATCTCCAATTTTCCACCTGAGTGAGCCTTGCTTTATTTTTTATTTAAGGTCAACGCATCTGTTTATGCCATCCGCAAAATTTTTGATTTTAGTTTAAAAGTAATCTTCGTTCCAATCACCAAAATGTGACTGCCAAAGTGTTAAAGCCGAAATAGCGGCTGTATCCGCCCGCAAAATCCGTGGCCCTAGACTTATAGAGAAAGTTTTTGGATGCTTCATAAAAAGGGTTTTTTCTTTTTTTGAAAAACCACCTTCAGGCCCTATAAAAATAGCCCAGGCCCCCTTTGGAAGCTTGCATAATTTCCCTACTGGTTTCAAATTATCCTCATTACAAAAAAAAATGTTCCGGTTGTCTGGCCATCTTTCTAATGTGCTAGTTAACTTACAAATTTTGTGCACTTTAGGAACATAGGTTCCACCACACTGTTCCGCCGCTTCTATTGCATGAGCTTGCAAACGATCCTGATTAATTCTTTCAGAATTGGTAAACTCACTACTGGTTGGAAAGATCTCAGCCACTCCAAGTTCGGCAGCTTTTTCGACAATGAAATCGGTGCGGGATTTTTTAATTGGTGAAAAAAATAACCAAACATTAGGTGGAACCTTAGAGGGTCTTATTTTATTTAAGCATTTCAATTTTACAAATCGTTTGTTTCCATTAATTATTTCTGCAAGCCATTCACCATCACAGTTATTAAAAATTAGGACTTGGTTGCCGACTGTTTGTCGCATCACAGCAAATAAGTAATTTGCTTGATTGCGCTCTAAAGAAATGATTTGAGCCTCACAAAGTTGATTCCTTACATATAATCGTATTTTTGTATCCATAGAGGCACCATATGTCGCAAAACTCAACAAAGCCAGATAAACCAGGTCAAGTTGCTGACGCCATAACAGGTAACTGGGTCGATAATTTTGCTCCGATTAAACTAAGGCCATATTTACGATTGTCCCGGGCGGACCGTCCAATTGGAACATGGTTATTGTTGATACCATGTTGGTGGGGATTATTGATTGGAATTTTGGAAGACGAAAAGGTTCTTTTCAACGACTTCTGGCTTTTGTTTTCATGTTCTATAGGTGCCTTTTTAATGCGTGGTGCTGGATGCACATGGAATGATATTTTAGACAGAAAAATTGATGGCGCGGTTGAAAGAACAAGATCAAGACCAATTCCTTCTGGGCAGGTGAATTTAACCCAAGCAATTGTTTGGATGATCGTACAAATTGGTTTGGCGGGTACTATTTTGCTAAGCTATAATCTTACCTCAATAATATTAGGTTTGAGTTCATTATTTTTGGTTGCGATTTATCCATTTGCAAAAAGATTCACTTGGTGGCCACAGGTTTTTTTAGGACTTGCATTCAATTGGGGAATAATTCTGTTGTTTGTGGCTCATACTGGAAGTTTAAACTGGGCAATAATCGCTTTATATTTTTCAGGAATTTTTTGGACCTTATTTTATGATACAATTTATGCCTATCAGGACAGCCAAGATGACTTACTTATAGGTGTAAAATCGACAGCTATTTTGTTTGGTGAGCATGCAAAGAAATGGTTATTTAGTTTTATAATATGTTGTTTTGTTTTTATGGCTATTTCTGTATTCGTTGTTACCCAAGACAGAACAATTTTTTCAAAAATTTTATCTTCTATTGGAGTGTTGAGTTTCTTGCTGCATTTGTTTTTGCAGTGGCAAAATTTTGATGCCAGAGATTCCCAAGTTTTGTTGCGTCTTTTTCGCTCTAATCGAAATGCAGGATTTATCTTTGCTATCTTTCTTTGTTTAGCCATTTGGGTTTGATTGCACAAACGGTCACTTACGCGTATTAAATAACCGGACTAAATTGTTTCGTGAGATGTAATGCGCTTACCAAAGATATTCTGGAATTATTTTTCCTTTTTCTCTGCGGCTGTAATATCAGTAATAGTGGCAACTATGGCTGTAAACTCCATTGAAAAAATCTCTCGTGATCAAGTAAAAAAAGAACTGCTTACCGGCGGAGTTGACTGGGCTGATGTGGAAACAATAGGTTTGCAAGTTTTTTTAATTGGCGATGCTCCTGACGAAGCCGGTAGATTTAATGCCTTGAGTCTTGCAGGTAATGTAGTCGATGCAGAGCGTTTAATTGACCAAATGAACATTATTGATAATTCCAATATTGAACCTCCAACTTTGAAATTAGAAATTTCAAAAAATGGAAAAGAAATTTCTGTCTATGGGGTTGTGCCAGAGAACTTTAACAAACTTGCTCTCATAAGCTCGTTGGAAAGGCAGAGTAGACCATCTGGGGTGGTAAGAGAATTTCTTGAATATTCTAGGTATCGTGCAGATCAGAATTGGACAAAGTCAATTCGTTTTGGCTTATCGATTCTAGAGGAAGTGAACTTAGCTTGGCTGGAAATAACATCTGGCGTTATTCGGGGTGAGGTTGTTGTTGAAAATCTAGAGCAGAAAGATTCTTTAATAAAACAGTGGAGTAAAGATATTCCCCCAGAATTAAGGCAGAAAATCAATATAAAATCTCCACGCTCGCTGATTACACCATTTTCTTTTCGGGCCACAAAAGGGAAAGGTGTCTTCCGTTTGGATGCTTGCAGTGCTGACAATAACGAAGCAGCATCTGAAATTTTAAAAGAAGTTGCTAAGTTGTCTGGCAAAAAAGGCTCAAAATGTGAGATAGGACTCGGACAACCCTCTGAGAGGTGGCTTGACGTGGTGTTAAGCTCACTCAACGCATTATCGAAAACAGATGAGGGATCAATAACCATTATAAACGATGAAATTTCATTTTTTGTCCAGAAAGTTAGTTCGGAACAAAAGTTTCAAAAATTATTAGAGATGTTAGAAAATGCTTTGCCAAAAGATTATTTACTAAATGCTAGAATTATATCCAATTCAGACGAAGATGGAGATCTTGGTGGAACAGTTATCCTCACCCTTAGCCCAGAGGGTTTGTTTCAGATGAATGGCAAGGTTCGTTTTAAAACCACCAGAAATACACTTTCCAGTTTAGCGGAAGCTAAGTTTGGTAAAGATTTTGTAAACAACAAACTAAAAATTGACACCTCTATGCCCCAAGACTGGAGTGATCTAACAATGTTTGGTATCGAGTCGATGTCGTTGCTTAAAAATGGAATTATTTCGATAAACAATTCTGAGGTTTCCGTTTCTGGTGAAGCAAATAAACCGAATATAGCCGTTAAGGTTGCGCAAACTTTTTATGGAAACCTAGCTTCAAATCAACCTTTGAAAACTAAGATTAGTTACGTCGAGCCTCAAAAGTTTATTGAACCTGAAGGTCCAACTGATGGAGAGTGTTTAGATGGTGTTGATAACCTTCTTGTTGAAAGAAAAATAACTTTTGAACCCAGCTCCGATCGCATAAACTTAGATGGTCAACAATTGTTGGATGAAATAGCGAATGTTCTTCGCGATTGTGATGAATTATCATTAGAAATAGCAGGTCATACAGATAGCCAAGGTCGAGAGGAGATGAACCTACAACTATCGCAGTCGCGAGCTACTGCAGTTTTAATAGAGCTGCAGAGAAGA
>CAYMIR010000097.1:0-5921 GCA_964390655.1 uncultured Marinovum sp. | reverse complement strand
GCCTACTCCCTTAGCAGGGGAGCGCCTTCGACCACTCGGCCACGTCTCCGCCGACCGGTTTAACTATCTGTTTCAACAAGGACAAGGTCTCAAATTAAAAATAGCAAAGTTTTTACTTGCGATATTAATCACGTATTAAAAAGAAAATGCATCACGTCCCCATCTTGGACTAGATAGGATTTCCCTTCGACACGCATTTTTCCTGCCTCTTTAGCTCCACCCTCACCTTTGCAATTCACATAATCATCAAAAGAAATTGTCTCGGCTCTAATGAAACCACGTTCAAAATCGCCATGTATAACTCCAGCAGCTTGCGGTGCAAGAGTTCCTTTTTTAACTGTCCAAGCCCTTGCCTCTTTAGGCCCACAGGTAAAATATGTTTCTAATTGTAACAAATTATATCCTGCACTTATCAAGCGATCCAAGCCCGCCTCAGAAAGTCCCATTTCATTAAGGAAAAGTTCGGCTTCACCGTCTTCTAATTGGCTTATTTCTTCCTCGATTTGAGCACTAATAATAACAGTTCCAGCACCTTGCTCAGCAGCCATTTTTTCTACTAGTTGAGAGTATTTATTTCCCTTGGAAGCACTGTCTTCATCCACATTGCAAACAAAAAGAGTAGGTTTCGAAGTGAGTAACTGAAGATTTTTCCAAGCAACTTTATCATCACTAGAAATGTCTACTGATCTTGCTGGTTGTCCTTTTTCAAGAGCATCCATTGCTAATTTCAAGAGACGATCCTGCTCAACAGCTTCTTTATCACCACCCCGAATTTTGCGGACCAGACCAGCCATTCTTTTTTCAATGCTTTCAATATCAGCCAGCATCAATTCAGTTTCTATAGTTTCTGCATCCTCAACTGGATTTATTCTATCGTCAACATGCGTTACATCTTTATCATCAAAGCATCTTAAAACATGTGCAATTGCATCGACTTCTCGGATATTCGCTAAAAATTGATTACCCAACCCTTCTCCTTTGGAGGCGCCTTTTACAAGACCAGCGATATCGACAAAGGTCATTCGCGTTGGGATAATCTGATTTGAATGCGCGATTTTTGCCAATATATCCAATCGACCATCTGGCACCGCTACTTCACCCACGTTTGGCTCAATTGTACAAAATGGAAAATTCGCTGCCTGCGCAGCAGCTGTTTTTGTCAATGCATTAAAGAGAGTGGACTTACCAACATTTGGGAGCCCAACTATCCCCATCTTGAAACCCATAAGTAAACCTTAATTTAATAACCCGGCCTGCTTCTAAGACTTGTTTTTTGCCAAAGCAAGCAAAATAGAGAGATATCCCTTCTAAGCGATATATTTAGCAGAAACACGATTTAACTCTCGTTGGAGTGTAAGGATTGATTTCTGTGAGAAATTTGGGCAAGTGAATAATAGTGAACTGGAGTGCCGAGATGACAAGAATAGATCAGACCTTTAAAAAGTTAAAATCTGAGGGAAAAAAAGCTTTTGTTTCATATATCATGGCAGGAGATCCTGATTTCGAAACATCATTAGAATTAGTAATGGGCCTTCCAGCTGCTGGTGTTGACATAATAGAATTAGGTTTGCCTTTCACTGACCCGATGGCAGATGGTCCAACAATTCAATTAGCCGGTGGGCGTTCATTAGACAGTGGAATGACACTGGTTAAAACATTAGAAATGGCAAAAAAATTCAGAGAAAAAGATGATGGCACACCTATCGTAATAATGGGCTACTACAATCCAATTTACAGTTATGGTGTCGAACAATTTTTAATCGATGCAAAATCTGCAGGGATTGATGGGCTCATAGTTGTAGATCTACCTCCAGAAGAGGATGATGAACTTTGCATACCGGCACAGGCAGCAGGCATAAATTTTATCCGGCTAGCGACGCCAACCACCGATGAGCATCGTCTACCAAAAGTTTTGCAAAATACTTCTGGTTTTGTCTACTATGTTTCAATTACTGGGATAACCGGAGCTGCTGAGGCTCAGGCTGTAGATGTTGGTCCTGAAGTCGCACGAATACAGTCAAATAGTGGCTTGCCAGTCGTTGTCGGCTTTGGAATAAACACACCGGCAAAAGCTAGGGCAATTGCCCAGGTTGCAGACGGCGCTGTAGTTGGATCTGCGATTGTATCGGAGCTAGCCAAGGGCAAACCTGTGGCTGACGTTTTAGCATTCGTCAAAACATTAGCAGATGGTGCACATTCGGCTTAACTTTTAGGGAGAGTAGAAATCATGGCCACGATTACAAATATAGAAGATTTAAAAAAAATCTATAAACGTCGTGTACCTAAAATGTTCTATGATTATGCAGAAAGTGGCAGTTGGACAGAACAAACTTTTAGAGATAATGTGGACGATTTTGAGCAACTGCGATTTCGCCAGCGTGTCGCGGTTGACATGACCGGAAGGAGTACTGCCTCAAAAATGATCGGACAGGAAGTTTCAATTCCAGTTGCACTTGCACCTGTTGGATTAACGGGAATGCAGTATGCAGACGGAGAGATTTTGGCTGCAAGAGCGGCTGAGAAATTTGGGGTCCCCTTTACCCTTTCCACAATGTCCGTTTGTTCGATTGAAGATGTAGCTGAAAACACTACTAAGCCATTTTGGCTTCAATTATATATGATGAAAGATACAGATTATATCTCAAGGTTAATACAAAGAGCCAAAAATGCCAAAGTATCTGCGCTTGTTATAACTTTAGATCTTCAAATTCTCGGGCAACGCCATAAGGATCTGAAGAATGGATTATCAACACCACCGAAATTGACGTTAAAAACCATGGCAAATCTTGCCACAAAATGGAGTTGGGGCTTAGGCATGCTCGGCACAAAGAGGCGATTTTTTGGAAACATAGTTGGACATGCAAAAAATGTTACAGACACTACAAGTTTATCTTCTTGGACCGCAGAACAGTTCGATCCAAGTTTAGACTGGGATAAGGTAAAACAATTAAAAAATGAATGGGGCGGCAAAGTAATCTTGAAAGGAATACTCGATTCTGAAGATGCTAAAATGGCCCTGAATGTTGGTGCCGATGCGATTATTGTATCTAACCATGGCGGCCGTCAGCTAGATGGAGCCATTAGTTCGATCAAAGCTCTTCCTTCAATTCTCGATGCTGTTGGTGATAAAATTGAAGTTCACATAGATGGCGGAATAAGAACGGGCCAAGATGTGCTTAAATGTATGGCAATGGGTGCCAAAGGAACTTACATAGGAAGGGCCTACACCTATGGTTTAGGTGCTTTAGGGGAGAAAGGCGTAACGAAAACTTTAGAAATTCTTCAAAAAGAGATGGATGTTACCATGGCCTTGTGCGGAGAAAAAAATATTCTGAATATGAATAAGAAAAATTTACTTATTCCCAAAGACTTTATCCCACAATGGCTCTAGAGATCCAAAAGTCTCATCAAAAAATAATCAAAGTCTTTTCAATCTTAATTTTTAAGTTTATAGAGCCTCATTCACGCAGGACTACAGCCTTGGAGGAGCCCTGCCCTTATAGAATTGGAGAACAAAATGGCTGGTGAGATACCTGATCTTATAGCTCAAGAACGCACGGGGACAGGCAAGGGCGCCGCTCGTCAAGCAAGACGCAATGGAATGGTACCAGGCGTCGTATATGGTGGTGGCGTTGACCCCTTACCTGTTCAAATTCCTTTCAATGACTTGTTAAAGCGATTGAAAGCAGGCAGGTTCCTGTCCACGCTCTTTAACCTGAAAGTAGAAGGGCATGATGACGTCCGCGTTATTTGCAGGGATGTACAACGCGACGTGGTCAAGGATTTGCCAACTCATTTAGATCTCATGAGACTGAGAAGAGCCTCAAAAGTAAATCTGTTTATACCAGTTGATTTTATAAATGAGGCTGAAGCTCCTGGATTGAAGAAGGGTGGCGTTTTAACGGTTGTTAGACCGGAGATTGAACTAATCGTTACAGCAAGCGAAATCCCGGAGAGTATTACAGTAGATTTAACTGGGTTAGAAGTTGGCGATGTCATAACGATCTCGAGCGTTAACATACCAGAGGGCGCAAAACCAACTATCGATAGGGACTTTGTAATCGCAAACATATCCGCTCCCTCAAGCCTCAAGTCTTCTGAAGAAGCGGAGGAAGACGCTGACGCATCGGAAGAAGAGACAGTCGAAACATCTGACGAAGAAACTTCTGAGGAGTAGATTTTTAATAACCAAATTTTCAAAGGCCTCGCTTAAGCGTGGCCTTTTTGTTTCATAGGACCTTAATTGCAAAATAATATTAATTTTAGTTCCAAGTTATTCTATAATGTCGCTAAAATAAAAGCTCAAAGGGTCTAAAAGAAAAAAATGCAAATATTTGTTGGTCTAGGAAATCCAGGACAACAGCACCAAATGAACCGTCATAACATTGGTTTTATGGCAGTAGACGAAATAGCAAATGCCAATTCGTTTGGCCCCTGGCGTTCCAAGTTCCAAGGTCTATTTTGTGAAGGCCGTATTGGAAATCAAAGGGTTATAATTCTGAAGCCCTCAACTTTTATGAACCTATCAGGACAATCAGTAGGCGAAATATCCCGTTTTTATAAGATTAATTCACAGGATATAACTGTTTTTCACGATGAGCTGGATTTAACTCCTGGAAAATGCCGTTTTAAGTTAAGTGGGGGGCACGCTGGCCATAATGGTTTAAAATCAATCCACAGCCACATAGGTGAAAACTATAAGCGCATAAGGCTAGGAATTGGGCATCCCGGTCAAAAAGATATGGTCTCAAAATATGTTTTGGAAAATTTTTCAAAAAAAGAGCAACAGTGGCTGGAAAAGCTTTTGAAAAAAATTGCTGCCGAAGCTGCTCACTTAGCCAATGATGATTCAGAAAAATTTATTAGTAAAATTTCTCTTAATTCCAAAAACGACAATAAAAAAGATAAACAAAATAACGAATTAAAAGTTGCAACTCCATCTGAAAAAACTAGTTCACAAACGGACGAAAAGAAAATGCAGAAATCTACTCTGCAAAAATTAATGGATAAGTTCGGTAGAAAGTAAACAAAATGTTCATAAAAGATAAGTCAGTCAATGTTATGGGCGAAGAGCTAAAATCCTGCTCAGATAATCCTAAAACAGGATTTTTCAGGGACGGCTGCTGCAATACCTGCGACGCTGATCAAGGAAGCCACACAGTCTGTGCGATTATGACTGCAGAATTTTTAGCTTTTTCAAAATATGTGGGAAATGATTTATCGACCCCGAGACCTGAATTCGAGTTTCCCGGCTTAAAGGCTGGAGAGTCTTGGTGCCTATGCGCGAGTAGGTTCCTACAGGCTCATTATGAAGGTTGTGCACCAAAAGTTAATCTGAAAAGCACTCACCAAAGAGCACTTGAAGTCGTCCCGCTGGAAGTTCTAGAGCTTTATTCTCAAAATATTTAGTTTATTAAAATATGAATAAATTCAAATCAGATATCCTAATAACGTTATCGATAAATTGATATCAATTTATTTATGGTGCTTTCGGGAGTTAACTCTTCACTAACCCCTGAACTTCTTGAGGTTAGCTCAACAACACCATTCTTTAATCCACGTGGCCCCACAGTTATGCGCCACGGAAGACCAATTAAATCCATAGTGGCAAACTTTCCTCCAGCCCTTTCTGCCCGATCGTCATAAAGCGGCTCTAAACCTGCTTTTACTAAGTTTTTATAAATATTTTCACAAGCCGCATCAGCTTCTGGGTCGCCTTGTTTTAGATTTACTAAACCGCAATGAAATGGTGTCACGCCTTCAGGCCAGATAATACCTTTCTCATCATGATTAGCCTCAATAATGGCTCCGACTAATCGACTCACACCAATACCATGGCTGCCCATATGTACCGGAGTATCCTGACCATTAGCATCAGTTACGGTGGCGCCCATAGCCTCGGAGTATTTTGTCCCAAAATA
>CAYMIR010000096.1:0-5953 GCA_964390655.1 uncultured Marinovum sp. | reverse complement strand
GTTTGGAGACAGAGGTTCTTAACCTGGGGAATACTAATTGCAGTTTTTGGTATGCGTATAGTTTTCCCCGTTGCGATTGTCGCGACTTTCGCCTGGATAAACCCTTTTGCAGCAATTCATTTGGCGCTATCAGATCCAGACGAGTACTCTCACATTATTCACCAATCACATAGTTCTATTGCAGCTTTTGGGGGAACCTTTTTAATCATGGTATCGCTCAAGTTTTTTATAGATGAGGATAAATCAATTGATTGGATTGTTGGTTTAGAAAAAAACCTAAGAAAGTGGGGATCAATACGAGGCTTCGAAATTGCCATTGTCCTATTAATTATTTCAATAATGTCCCAGGTGGTTGGAGAAAACCAGCAGGCTTCATTTCTTTTTTCAGCCATTTCTGGTTTGCTGGTCTATACTCTTGTGGATGGACTGGGAAGTTTTCTAGATGACTATTCAAATAGTGCAACAAATATGGGTGCTAGAGGTGGTCTAGGTGCATTTTTGTATTTAGAAGTACTTGACGCTAGTTTCTCATTTGATGGTGTCATTGGAGCTTTTGCATTAACAACAAATATTATTTTAATAGCCATAGGTCTTGGAATTGGTGCGATGTATGTCCGCGCGATGACTATAATGTTGGTCGAAAAAGGAACGCTACAGCAGTTTCGATATCTTGAGCATGGTGCGTTTTATTCAATTTTCGCTCTTTCCATAATTATGTTTGCACAATCTGTCATAGAAGTTCCTGAAACTATCACTGGAGCTATTGGAGCAATAATCATCGGATTATCTCTATATTCATCCGTTAGCTATAACAAAAAAGAGCAATCGCTCTAAACAGGAGACACAAATATGTCACGAACATACCTGAAGAAGGCACAACTTACACCAAAATCTAATGCCTCAGAGGTCCATGAAACGGTAAAAAATATTCTTACAGATATAGAAGCTGGTGGTGATGAAAAGGCTAAAGAGTATGCCTCAAAATTTGACCAATACCAAGGGAATATAATTCTAACAGATGAAGAGATAAAGGCAGCAAGTGAGTTAGTTCCGGCTAAGCTAAAAAAAGATATAGAGTTTGCGCATGATAATGTGAAACGGTTTGCAGAAAAGCAGAAAGAAACATTAAAGAACACTGAAATTGAGATTCATCCTGGATTTGTTACAGGCCAAAAAGTCATCCCGGTCGATGCAGCTGGGTGTTATGTTCCTGGGGGTCGCTATAGTCATATTGCTAGTGCCATTATGACTGTGACAACTGCGAAAGTTGCAGGATGTAAGTTCATAACTGCTTGTTCACCGCCAAAACCGAATGTTGGTGTTGCTCCCGCCATTGTTTACGCCGCACATGTCTGTGGTGCTGACAAAATAATGGCCATGGGTGGTGTTCAGGGGATTGCCTCTATGACATATGGATTGTTTGGACTGCCGCAGGCCAATATTTTAGTGGGTCCCGGCAACCAATTTGTTGCGGAAGCAAAACGGATCCTATTTGGGCGAGTGGGAATAGATATGATAGCGGGGCCCACGGATAGTTTGATTTTGGCAGATGAAACTGCTGATTCATTTATTGTAGCTACAGATTTAGTTTCGCAAGCAGAACATGGCTATAATTCACCTGTCTGGTTGGTTACTGACAATGAAGCTTTAGCAAGTAAAGTCATGAACTTAGTTCCAGAGTTAATAGATGATCTTCCTGAAACTAATCGTGATAATGCAGCTGCGGCTTGGAGGGATTACGCTGAAGTAATTGTTTGCGAAAATAGAGAAGAAATGGCTGCTTGCTCTGATGAATATGCGCCTGAACACCTTACAGTTCAGGCTGGTGATCTTGATTGGTGGCTTGAGCGTCTGACCTGTTATGGTTCATTATTTTTGGGTGAGGAAACAACTGTTTCTTATGGTGATAAAGCTGCAGGTACAAATCATGTTTTGCCCACCTCGCGTGCCGCTAATTACACTGGTGGTTTGAGCGTCCACAAATATATGAAAATAGTCACATATCAAAGAGCAACAAGGGAGGGATCAAAATCGATTGCTGAAGCTACAGCTAGGATCTCTCGGTTGGAGGGAATGGAAGGTCATGCAAGAGCTGCGGATGTCCGCTTGGCTAAGTTTTTTCCTAATGAGGATTTTGATTTAACTGCTAATGGATAGATTTGATTCATTATTTAACCTGTCGGAAAAAGTTGCTGTTGTGACGGGTGCAAGTTCTGGGCTGGGTCGTCGCGCAGCTGAGGTGCTTGCGTTGGCTGGGGCTAAAGTTGTTGGTGTGGCTCGGCGAAAAGAGGTCTTGGAAAATTTAGCTTTGGAATTGGGAGAAAATTTTTCTTACATATCTGCTGATATTTCTGATCGTAGTCTCTTGGGAGACTTGAGTTTAGAAATTAACAGCAAGTTTGGTCCAGCAGATATTCTAGTTCATGCGGCTGGAGTTAATACTCGGCAAACAGCTGATGAAGTAACTGATCTTGGATGGGATCAAACGATTTCATTAAATCTCTCGACCCCATTTTTTTTATCCCAACTTCTTGTTCCTGAAATGAAAAAGAAAGGCTGGGGAAGGATTGTAAATTTTGCATCAGTACAAACCACTAGGGCATTTCCCGGTGGAATAGCATATGGTGCCTCAAAAGGTGCAATAGGACAGCTTACAAGAGCTATGGCCGAAGCTTGGTCGTCCCACGGTATTTGTGTGAATGCCATTGGCCCAGGTTTTTTTCCTACAGAATTAACTCAAGTAGTTTTTGAAGACGCAGCACGATCCAAGAGAAATGCTGATCAGACCTGTATTGGCAGAAATGGTGAGATGGATGATCTAGATGGTCCTTTGCTTTTTCTTTGTTCTGAGGCTTCCAGTTATGTTACGGGTCAAGTTCTCATGGTTGATGGGGGTTTCACAGCTAAATGAAGGCACTTGTTTATATCGGAGAGGAAAAATTAGATTTCCGTGAAGCCGCCGACCCGGTTGTAAACTCTGGCGAACAATTAATAAAAGTTGATAGCGCCGGCATCTGCGGTTCTGATATGCACGCTTACCTTGGTCATGATGAGCGCAGGCCTGCTCCTTTGATATTAGGTCATGAAGCATCTGGTATAATTTTGGGTGGAGATCGTGATGGTGAAAGAGTTACGATTAATCCGCTTGTAACCTGTAAGAAATGCCAATCATGCGAGGCTGGACGTGAAAATATATGTCCAAACCGCCAAATCATCTCAATGGCTCCACGCGAGGGCACTTTTGCAGAGCTGGTATCAGTTCCCGAAACAAATTTAGTAAAGGTCCCCTCTCACGTTTCTTTAGATAAAGCGGCTTTAACAGAACCGTTAGCTGTCAGTTGGCACGCTGCTAGATTGGCTCTAGAGGCTCTACATCCGAGTATGGATAGAAACGTATTGATTGTAGGAGGAGGTGCGATTGGCTTGGCATCCGCTTTAGCTTTTAAGGCGATGGAAACCGAAAAAATTGTAATAGTGGAACCAAATTCTATTCGTAGAAAATATCTTAATAATAAATGTAACGTAATTGCGGTTGAAAAAGTTGATCAGTTTTTTTCGGTTGTAGTAGATGCTGTGGGTTTAAAACAAACTCGTGAACTGGCATCTGCTAAAGTATCCCCAGGCGGGGTCATTTCGCATATAGGATTAGGTGAAGATACTGGTGGAATCGATGTAAGGCGACTAACCCTGCAAGAAATTAACTTCATTGGAACTTATACGTATACAGTAGGGGATTTTAGAAATACTGCTCAAGCGATTTTTGATGGTCGCTTAGGTCTGTTAGATTGGATTGAAAGAAGACCACTGTCAGAAGGAAATAGAGCTTTTAAAGAGATTAGAGAGGGTAAAATAGCCTCTCCAAAAATTTTACTTAGTCCAAATGATTAATAAAAATAGGAGAAAAATATGTCGAATATACCGCATCTTTTAGTGCATGATCATGAAGATAATGTTGGTGTTGTTGTGGTTGAGGGCTTAACGGCAGGAACTGAAATGTTTTGCTGCGTTACGCACGATAATTCAACCTTTACGCTTACTGCGGGTGCAGATGTACCGATTGGGCACAAGATAGCTCTAAAAGATTTAAAGGACGGTGATACTGCAGTTAAATATGGGGAAGATATTGGCAAAATAATAGCTGATATCCCTAAAGGCGGACACGTTCATACACACAATTGCAAAACCAAACGCTGGTAAGGAAAGAAAAATGGCATCAAAATATTCAAATATAACAGTTAAGGGTTTTCGTAGAGAAAACGGGCGTGTTGGTGTAAGGAATCATGTTTTAATACTACCAGTTGACGATATTTCAAACGCAGCATGTGAAGCTGTCGCCAATAATGTAAAAGGTACTATGGCAATTCCTCATGCTTATGGACGGTTGCAATTTGGGGAAGATTTGGAAGTACATTTTCGTACAATGATCGGTACAGGCAGCAATGCGAATGTTCATTCAGTTGTTGTAATTGGAATTGAACCTGATTGGACAAAACGAATTGCTGATGGAATTCGTGAGACTGGTAAAGAAGTTGCTGAATTCTCAATTGAGCAAAAAGGTGATTTTGAAACTATAAGGGCGGCTAGCTGGGCAGCAAAAGACTTTGTTCATAAAGCGACGGAAGTACAACGGGAAGAATGTTCTATTTCAGAACTCTGGGTTTCTACAAAATGTGGCGAGAGTGATACGACGACTGGCCTGGGTTCATGTCCTACAGTTGGCAACATGTATGACAAACTTTTACCAGAAGGAATTACTGGATTTTTCGGGGAGACATCAGAAATCACTGGTGCTGAGCATATTTGTCAAAAACGTGCCATTAATGAGGAAGTCGGCGAGCGTTGGTATAAGATGTGGAAGGCTTACCAAGATGATGTTATTTTCGCCCATCAAACAGATGATCTTTCTGATAGTCAGCCGACCAAAGGTAACATACTTGGTGGCTTAACTACGATTGAAGAAAAAGCTTTGGGTAATTTAGAAAAAATTGGCAGAACGTCTCAATACATAGATATTTTAGATCCTGCAGAACAACCCAATTCTGGAAAAGGTTTGTATTTTATGGATAGCTCATCAGCAGCTGCAGAATGTGTGACCCTTATGGCAGCAGGTGGAGCTGTTATACATACATTTCCAACAGGGCAGGGTAATGTTGTAGGAAACCCGATTATACCTGTAATTAAAATAACAGCTAATCCAAGAACCGTCAGAACCATGGGCGAACATATCGATGTTGATGTATCTGGTATTCTTAGACGAGATCAAACAATCGACGAAGCAGGCGATGCTCTTATAGATATGATTCGGAGAACAGCCAATGGTAGAAACACTGCCGCAGAAGCACTTGGTCATCGTGAATTTTCTATGACAAAACTTTATAGAAGTGCTTAGATAAGTTAAATTTAGTGGCTGCTTGGCAGCCACTAATTAACGAGAGGTTTCAAATGTCTTTAGAGACCAGGGTATCTATTGCTGAAGCTGAACAATTAGTAAAAGAAGCTTTTCTTAGAAACGGTGTAACAGAAGCCGTTGCCATGTCAGTTTCAACTGCTCTCGTGGCAGCCGAGGCTGAGGGACAAGTCGGCCATGGATTTTCGCGAGTGAAAGATTACATTGCTCAAGTTAAATCAAAAAAAATCAATGTAGATGCTAAAGTTAAAATAGAACATCCCAAGCCAACGTCTATATCAATAGATGCTGATTATGGTTTTGCATATCCTGCTCTTGATCAGGCTATTTCTGAGGGCGCTCTAGTTGCAAAAGAATACGGGAGTGCGGTCGTATCAATTTTCAATTCGCATCACTGTGGGGCTCTTTCTATACAGGTCGAAAAAATAGCTAATCGCGGTCTCATAGGTTTGATGATGGCTAATACACCCAAAGCAATTGCGCCTTGGGGTGGTAAGGAGCCATTTTTTGGAACCAATCCAATAGCTTTTGCAGTTCCACGAATAG
>CAYMIR010000095.1:0-5961 GCA_964390655.1 uncultured Marinovum sp. | reverse complement strand
CTTTCGACTTTCTTGAAACCAAGTTTTTCAGCTTCTTTCAACCTATTTTCTATTTTAGCGACTGATCTTATAGCTCCAGATAGAGAAACTTCTCCAAAAAAAACAAAATCCTCGGGAATAATAATGTTTTCTTTAGCTGAAATCAAAGATGCTGCCACTGCAAGATCTGCGGCTGTTTCTGTAATTTTTAAACCTCCTGCCACATTTAAATAGACGTCAAGTCCGGAAAATTGCACTTCACATCTAGCTTCAAGTACTGCCAATATCATTGCAAGACGATTACTATCCCATCCAATAACACTACGCCTTGGTTGAGAGTGAGGAGAAGGAGAAACTAATGCTTGTATTTCAACTAACAGAGGCCTAGTTCCTTCGATACCGGCAAAAACGCAGGAGCCAGCGCTAGGTGTTCCCCTCGAAGACAAAAATAGCGCTGATGGGTTTGTAACTTGTTGCAAACCTAACTCAGTCATTTCAAAAACACCTATTTCATCTGCGGCACCAAATCTATTTTTGACTGACCGTAAAATACGAAATTGATTTCCCCTTTCGCCTTCGAAATACAAAACTGTATCAACCATATGCTCAACCACGCGAGGACCAGCAATTTGACCTTCTTTTGTGACATGCCCGACTAAAACTATACTTGTTCCACTTCTTTTTGAAAAAGTTGTAAGCTCATGTGCGGCCGCTCGTACTTGGCTAACTGTCCCAGGTGCACTGTCGACTTTGTCTGACCAAATAGTTTGTATGGAATCAATTATTGCTAATTTAGGGCGTTCTTTTTCCAATGTCGTTAATATGTTTCGTAAGTTGGTGTCTGATCCCAATAGTATCTGGACCTGGTCTAAATTAAGCCTTTTTGCTCTCAATTTTACTTGGGAAGTAGCCTCTTCGCCGGAAAGATATAGAGTCTTTAACCCTTTTGCCGCAAATTTAGCGGCAGCTTGTAATAAAAGTGTAGATTTTCCAATACCTGGATCACCACCTACCAAAATAGCGGAGGCGGGAACTAGTCCTCCACCTAGAACTCTATCTAATTCTTCCAAATTACATTTTGTTCTTTCTAAGGGTTTATCTGTACTTTTAAGGTCGTCTAAGGGTATATAACGTCCCCGCGATTTTCCCAAACTGCTTTTGGTTGGTCCTTGCGATAATCCTATATCTTCCGCAATACAATTCCACTCTCCGCATGCTTCGCATCTACCGGACCATTTTGAGGTAGTATTTCCGCAAATTGAACAAGAATAGTTTGAATTAGCCATACCTTCATGTGCCAAAGGCACAAGTTTGAAGCAAGGATAAAATTAAACTGGCTATACTTACAATGTTAAAAACAAAAGAAGGAGTGCTATACCTAAGAGAATAAGGTGTAATATTTCTAAAAGGGTGTTTGAAAACCTATATAAAATTGTTCTTAATAAAAAAAGAAAACTTATAAAAAAAGGTAGAAACCATCCATGCGCTAAATTCGATAAATTTTTGAGGAAAAAGAGAAATCCTGGGCTTTCAAGTGAGAATAAAATTGGATTGGTAGAAAGAATTATTATTAAACAAAGAATTGTCGTAATACCTGCGGCAATACGAGGTCTGCCCTCACTGAAAATACTCATTAGTAAACCTAATAATGCACACAAAGGAATATAAATTGTTGTTTTGAATAAAATTATGAAAAGGAAAAGTGGGGATGGTTGGAAAAGATCGGTCATCAACGTAAAGTTCCTATTGGTCCATCAGTTGACCCCGCAATAAATTGCTTCAAGTATTTGTTATTAGATTTATCAAGTTGGTTTAAGAAACCTGTCCATTGTATAATACCATTATGAAGAAATGCGACTTCATCTGCGATTGATCTAACAGATTGAATATCATGCGTGATTGTTATAGCTGTAACACCTAATTCCACCACTAACTCCCGTATCAAATTATTGATAACCTGGGCCATTATTGGGTCTAGTCCAGTTGTCGGTTCATCAAAAAATATTATTTCAGGTTGGGTTGCGATAGCTCTTGCCAACGCCACTCTTTTTTGCATCCCTCCTGAAAGTTGAGCAGGGAAATTATCAGCAAAGCTCTTTTTTAATCCCACGCGCTCTAATTTTTCGATGGCAATTTTTTTTGCTTCAATTGCATTAATTTTTTGGTTGCCGTGCAAGTATCTAAAAGCAACATTCTGCCAAACTGGCAAACTATCGAACAATGCGCCGCCTTGAAACAGCATGCCAACCTTAGAAAGGATAATATTCTTTTGTGCGCCATTTGGATCGACACCATTCAATAAAATTTTTCCAGAATTTGGCTTGGTTAGACCAAGTAAGCATTTTAAAATCACTGATTTACCTTGGCCAGAAGCTCCTATGATTACCATAGACTTCCCATCATGAACTTTAAAGTTTACGCCATTTAGTACATGATTTTGACCAAAAGATTTATATATGTCTGACACGTCGATCATGATGAAAAGAAAGCCTCAGTCAAAAAGTAGTTGAAAGCTAGGATCAAAACAGAGGCGGATACAACGGCTGATTTAGTTGCCTGGCCAACCCCTCTCGCGCCTTTTTCACAACGCATACCAAAAAAACAGCCCATAAGAGCAATTATGCAGCCAAAAACGGCACCTTTTACAAGACCACTTAATATATCCCATAACTCAAGATAGTTTATTGAATTTATGAGGTATATTGTATTGTTGAACTCTAACCGTGTAATGCCAACAATGTATCCACCTAGAATTCCGATAGAGTCTCCAACTCCTACAAGTATTGGTACTGTCAAAAACGCAGCAATTAATCGTGGAACAACCAAATACTTGATTGGGTCAGTAGAAAGGGTAGTTAAGGCATCAATTTGTTCTGTAACTTTCATAGTGCCTATTTCTGCGGCTATCGAACTTGCTACCCGTGCTGCTACCATTAACCCCCCCAAAACAGGGCCAAGCTCACGCACCATGCCGATAGCGACTATGGATGGCACAACCTCTTCGGCATTAAATCGTGAACCGCCAGCGTAAATTTGAAGAGCTAAAGCTCCGCCAGTAAAAAATGAGGTTATTCCAACTACTGGCAGAGACAACCAACCAATTTGTATTAATGACGAAAAAAAAGCTCGGATGTAGAAAGGTGGAGTTAAGATATTTGCAAAAACTCGAATGCAAAATATTATGAGCTCTCCGATAAAACTGCAGAACGTCAAAAAAATTCTTCCAGTTTGTGCGGTCAAGCCTAGCATACGATTCCACTTGTATATTTGCGATTGTATCTATGGCCTAAAGAGGTCAGAAACTCGTAGCCTATAGTTCCAGCGTCCTCAGCAATTGTATCAACTGTTTGAATTGAGTTTATCAATTCTAATTTATCTGGCTCCATATTCAGGTTAGTGATATCTACACCAATCAAGTCCATAGAAATTCGTCCAACAATAGGACAGCCAATTTCTTCAAAATACAATTTAGTTCCTTGGCCAGCGGCCCTAAATACTCCATCGGCATAACCTGCTGATATCGTAGCTATTTTCTTTTTAGATGTAGAGGTCCACGTGTTGCCGTAACCTACTGTTTCGCCACTTTTGATATCGCGAATTTGTATCACTGGTATGTCTATTTTAAGAACAGGCAGGCAATTCTGCATTGGTGAACAGCCATAAATTCCTATCCCGGGTCTTGTTAAGTCAAAATGATATTCTGGTCCTAATAATATACCTCCAGTAGCAGCCAAAGATTTCTTTATATTAATTTTATCAGTGAGAGTACGAAAAGTATTAAGCTGAGTTACATTCATTTTATGGGCTGGTTCATCTGCACAAGCCAAGTGAGACATAATTAAGACTGGGTTTAAAGAAAGGGTTAGCTCCTTTACATTTTCCCATTCCATTGGCTCCATACCCAATCTATTCATCCCAGTATCTAGTTGAACACCAAATTTTTTTTCTTTTAAAAGTTCAGAATGTCTAGATAGTTGTTCTATGGAATTTATTAGGGGTATTAAGTTATAGTTTCTAATTAACTCGGTATCACCAACCATGTGGCCAGAAAAAACATAGATTTCTAGTGTTTTACCTAGACTAGAGCGCAATTCTGCTCCTTCTTCGGCTGTTGCTACAAAAAATAATCTTGCGCCTTCATCGTAAAGAGCCTTGGCAACTTGCTTAAGCCCCAATCCATAGGCATTTGCCTTGACTACTGCCCCAGTATCTTTGCTAGACATACTTCGCAATTTTTGCCAATTATATCTTATGGCATTTAAATCTATTGTTGCTGTCGCTGTCGCCATTTATCAAAAATCAAAAATTGAGAGTAAGTTTCCGAAAGAATAGTAGAATAAAAATCCAGGGAAAACCAATAAATTAAAACAAATTTCTGCCGAAAATTTTAGCTCAAATTTATCTTGGCTATTAATCACCGTTCAGTTTTTGCTGCCAGGGCTTTGCTAAATTTCCAAAGCGAGTGAATTTTCCTTCAAAACTGAGTTCAACGGTTCCAATTGGACCATGTCTCTGTTTACCCAAAATTAACTCAGCGCGACCATGAAGGCGATCCATTTCTTCCTGCCATATTGCCATCTTCTCTAAGTCATGATCGCTGGGTTTTTCACGCTCTTTGTAATATTCTTCACGATAGACAAATAAAACTACGTCAGCGTCTTGTTCAATCGAACCAGACTCCCTCAAGTCTGCAAGTTGTGGTCTTTTATCATCTCTATTTTCCACCTGTCTCGATAATTGAGAAAGTGCAATTACTGGAATATTTAACTCTTTTGCAATAGCTTTCAGACCTTGAGTGATTTCTGAAATTTCATTCACTCTACTTTCTCTGTTAGAAGCTGCGCGCACTAATTGCAGATAATCAATAATCAGTGCGTCGAGACCATAAGTACGTTTTAAGCGGCGAGCTCTTGATGCTAGTTGAGCAATAGTTAGAGCAGGTGTGTCATCTATGTATAAGGGCGAACTTTCAACAGATTTAGCAGCTTCAACAAATCTGCGGAATTCGTTTTCTGTCATATCGCCACGCCTTATTTGCTCAGATGGTATTTCAGCAGTCTCAGATAAAATACGAGCTGCTAACTGCTCAGCACTCATTTCTAAAGAATAAAATCCAACGATGCCCCCATCTACAGTTTCTGATGATCCGTCTGGATTATCTCTCTTATGAAAAGATTTAGCGATATTGTAGGCGATGTTAGTAGCCAATGAGGTTTTTCCCATTGAGGGGCGGCCAGCCAAGATAATCAAATCAGACGAATGAAGGCCACCCATTTTTTTATCCAAATCTATAAAACCTGTTGATATTCCAGCGAGATTTCCGTCTCGGTGGTGTGCCGCATTAGCCACTTGGACTGCTTCTCGCAGAGCCGTAAGAAAGGATTTGAAGCCAGTTTCGGACTTACCGCTATCTCCGATATTATAGAGATTTTGTTCGGCTAAAATTATTTGTTGTTCGGGTTGCTCGTCTACTTTTATCGATTGTGCTCTAGAACTTATCTCTTGACCCAAAACAATCAGTTCTCTTCTAATAGCTAAGTCATAGACAAGTTTTGAATAATCCTTAATGGCCGAGCTAGCTACCGACCCGGCCATTAACTGAGCTAAATAGGAACTTCCGCCTAGTTCTTTGAGGCCCTCGTCCTCTGTCAGAAAGGTGTTTACGGTTACAGCTGAGGCTAGCTTATTGTCATTTATCCTTTTTGAAATTACTTCAAAAATCCGAGAATGAACTGGATCATAAAAATGCTTAGGATCTATTTTGTCTTCTAACGAATAAAATAGATCATTATTGTTAAGTATCCCTCCAAGGAGCTGCTGCTCAGCTTCTATAGAATGAGGCACCAAATCTGCAGGATTTTTATCAGAATTGATCTCTGCGAATTTATTCATTGGAACCCCTTGGAATCGTCTCTTTCCTGATAACTTCAACTAACACTAGAGGCAAAATGTATATCTATGTGGATAACATGTTAATCACAA
>CAYMIR010000094.1:0-5962 GCA_964390655.1 uncultured Marinovum sp. | reverse complement strand
TGAATAAAAATCGCGCTTGGCAACGAATGCTTTCAGGACGCCGGCTTGACCTTTTAGATCCTACCCCTCTCGACATTGAAGTTGAAGATATAGCGCATGGTTTATCTTTCGTTGCCAGGTGGAATGGGCAAACAAATGGAGATTTTCCGTACAGTGTTGCAGAACATTCGCTCTTAGTTGAACAGATTTATTCTAAATCTTTTAAAAACCCTGAAAAAAAATGGTGCTTGGCGGCACTTCTTCACGATGCGCCAGAGTATGTAATTGGGGATATGATTTCACCAGTAAAATCAGCTATTGGTAGTGGCTATCAGTCTTTAGAAAATCGTTTAAGCTCTGCAATTAACCTTAGGTTTGGACTTCCCGCAAAAATACCGGACAAAATTAAAAAGCAAATTAAAAAAGCAGATAAAATTAGCGCATGGATCGAAGCCATTCAAATCGCTGGCTTTACAAAAAATGAAGCAGACAAATTATTTGGAGTTGTAGATGCTAAAGAAACAGACCTGTTTTCTATTCGACTGCGCCCTCCAATTGAAGTTCGAGAAAACTATATTTCGCGATTTAATGAATTAATTATTTAGGGCTTCGTTTTGCTAAAATTCGCTGAAGGGTTCTTCGGTGCATATTAAGACGTCGGGCAGTCTCGCTTACATTCCTATCGCATAGTTCATAAACTCGCTGAATATGTTCCCACCTTACTCTATCGGCACTCATTGGGTTTTCTGGGGGTGGGGGTAAATCATCGCCAGAAGCAAGAAGAGCATTCATTATATCTGATGCATCCGCAGGCTTCGATAAGTAGTCAGTCGCACCAATTTTTACTGCAGCCACTGCGGTCGCAATAGCTCCATAACCTGTCAAAACAACAACACGACATTCTGGGCGCCTATCATTTAAAACCTCTACAACATCTAATCCGTTGCCATCTGTAAGTCGCAAATCAACGACGGCATAAGCTGGTGGTCGAGCGGTTGCTATTGCCCGACCTGCCGCAACTGAACCCGCAGACTCAACTTTAAAACCTCTTTTCTCCATAGCTTTCGTCAATCTACGCAAAAAGGGCTCATCGTCGTCAACCAATAACAACGTTTTATCTATGCCAATTTCTTCTATTTTTCTTTCAAGCAAGTCGACAAACTCCGTTAGATTAGGTGTATTTAGTGCGACATTAAGTTAGGGTCAAATTTTGTGTCTAACTATTCTCTATGAAACAGGCAGTAATATTTGCAATTTCATCAGCTGATTTATCTCGCCTGAAAAACTCAACAAAGCCATATTTTGGCAGAATTAGATAAGTCAGAGTCGAGTGATCAACTAGATACAAGTCATCGTTAGAATTTTGTGCTTTATAATATGTTTTATATACTTTTGAAACGTGGTCGATTTGATCTTTGCTTCCCGTTAAGCCTATCATTTTCGGGTGATGATACTTCACAAAATCACCAATCACCTCAGGTGTGTCTCGTTCAGGATCAATGCTCACAAAAACAGGGGTTACTGACATTTCATTCTTATCCAGCAGATCTACTGCCTCAGCATTTCGGTATACATCCAAGGGGCATATGTCTGGGCAAAAGGTATAACCAAAATATAAGATGGTCGGCTCTTTAAAAATATCTTTATCTGTAACGATCTGACCATCCTGATTTATTAGCTCGAATTCACCGCCAATATTTGAATTACCCAAGGCCTTGCTCATTCTACACTCTGCAAATGGATCAACACCCTTTGCAAAATAAATTTGGCCGGATGTAAAAATCCAAAAAACAAATAAGCTCAGCAAAAGCAGGATCAAAGCGAAGAGGCTAATTAACAAACCCAGTGATCGCGACATTTAAATTCCCTTTGTACGGTGAAGCACTAATTTAGTTGTACTAAGTATACCTTAATATGATTGAATGAAATAAGGTAAGGCGATTATGATAGAGTCAAATCAAGACCTTTTCCCGGAAAGTAAACGAGGAGAATGGATACGACTTCGCACCATGATTTTTATCAGGTGGGTTGCAATTAGTGGCCAATTAGCTGCAATTATTACAGCTTTCCAATATTTCGAATTGGCTTTAAACCTTAGTCTTTGTTTTTTTGCTGTGGGCCTGTCTGCATTAGCAAATATAATAGCAAGCCTTTTGTTCCCAGAAAGCAAAAGATTAAGCGAGTTGGAAAATGTATTCATGATTTTGTTTGACTTGTTTCAATTAGCTTTTCTGCTTTTTTTAACTGGTGGATTAAACAATCCTTTTTCTTTTCTCCTCATAGCCCCTGTTGTTGTTTCTGCCGCAGCCCTAAAAAAAAGATCCACTTTCATTATAGGTTCGGCAGCCGTTTGCATTGTAACTCTACTTTCATATTTTTATGTACCTTTAGAAAGTTTATCTGGAAAAACTTTAACTATTCCCGATATTTTCTTATTTGGAAATTGGATTGCAATAAGTACTGGGATTGTATTTTTGGCTTTTTATTCAACCCGAGTTACATCAGAACTAACCACAATGAGCGATGCTCTATTCGCCACACAAACAGCATTATCTAGAGAGCAAAAGTTAACTGATCTGGGTGGAGTTGTTGCAGCAGCAGCCCACGAGTTGGGAACTCCACTAGCAACGATAAAACTAACAAGCTCAGAACTGATAGAGGAGCTTAAAAATTTTCCAGAACTTCTTAATGATGCATTGTTAATTCGCGATCAGGCTGATCGCTGCGGAAATATCCTTAATAATATGGGTAGCGCTGGGAAAGACGACTTACAAATGCATCAAGCTTTACTTGCTGAAATAATTAGAGAAGCAGCAGAACCGCATTCAAATCGAGGAGTAGCAATTGAGACAAAAATATCAGATGACCACAAGGGTGGAATAGATGAACCGTATATAATTCGAAGGCCAGAAATAATCCATGGGCTGAGAAATATGATCCAAAACGCTGTTGACTTTGCAACGTCAAAAGTTTGGGTAGAAAGCTCTTGGACCAAAGAGGCAATTAACATTACTATTTCTGATGATGGTTATGGTTACCCTCCAAATCTTTTAGGAAGACTGGGGGATCCGTTCCTAGGAGCCAAAATAGGAAAAGAAAACAGACAAGGATATGAAGGTATGGGGCTGGGCTTGTTTATTGCCAAAACACTGCTTGAGAGAACAGGCGCAAAAATAAGTTTTTCCAACGGACATAAAAATCAAAAACCTAGCCAATCTCAAAGTGCGCCGTCTGGGGCTATCGTTGACATTTATTGGCCAAGAAAAAAAGTTGAAACAACTTCAAACCTTTTTGGTGAAAATCAAAATTTTTCTATATAAGTTTTTTAAACCTTTTTGCCTATTGCTTTGTTGGAAATATCACCAAAAAAATCATCTTATTTTGTAGTACAGTTTAATGAAAAAAACACTTATATCAAATGGACCCCTCGAAACCAAGGCGTTTGCTCTAAGAATAAGGGAAAATTTGCAAGATGGTGATATAGTATTATTGAAAGGGGAGATTGGAGCAGGTAAAAGCCACTTTGCAAGGTCCTTAATACAAGCCACAATGGATAAAGTAGAAGACGTTCCATCTCCAACATTTACCTTAGTACAAACTTATGACACTTTGGCTGGCTCTATTTGGCATGCTGATCTGTACCGATTAAGTGATCAGAGCGAGATTTTTGAATTAGGCTTAATTGATGCGTTTGGTAATGATATTGTTCTTATAGAATGGCCAGATCGACTTGGTTATCTTGAACCACAAGATGCACTTACGATTGAATTAGTTATTCTTGAAAATGATAAACGAGAAGTGATTTTTTCAACTAGCTCTTGCGTATGGGAGGCGCGTCTTGAGAAGACCCTACAGAAATAAATTCTGTATTACTTTTTTTTTAGAAAACCTTTACATAAAAAGGCTTACAGATGATTTTTCCTGATATTTCTGGGATATTTGGCATCAGCCCTGGAGCAAACTTTCCACGCGAGCTTGCAAATGGAATATTGAACCGTTTTGCAACATCAAAGCCTGAGGTTCTAGCAAATTTACAAGTGATAGTTAATTCGACAAGAATGCGTCACAGGTTAACAGAAGAATTAGTTGAGTTGGGCGCCATGCTCCATCCCCGTATTTTAACTTTGCCTGAAGTATCCGAACTTATTCCCGATAGTTATAAACCAAATCCTCCTTATTCTTTAGTTCATAAATTTGAACTTATGGCATTAGTTCAAAAACTGGTTGAAGCACAGCCAGATATTGCTGCTCAATCGTCTATCTACGCACTTACAAAAAGTCTTTCTGATTTAATTGACGAAATTCAGGGGGAAGCTGTACCAGTTGAGAAAATTTTAAACCTCGATATTTCAGATCTATCTGGCCATTGGAAAAGAAGCCAACTTTTTTTGAATATCATAAAAAAATATCTTGAAAATCGTAAAACTGACCCAGATGAAGAGGCTTGGTTAAGACTAGTTATAGGTGCTCTTACTAGTTATTGGTCAAAGAACCCGCCCCAAAACCCTATACTTATTGCTGGCTCATCCGGCTCACGAGCAACGACAAGAAAGCTTATACAGGGAATTATTAAATTGCCTAATGGGGCAGTAGTTTTGCCGGGTTTTGATTTTACTTTACCTAAAGAATTGTGGGGTGAAAAAGAACAAGTGGGCGTGCCGGAAGACCATCCACAGTATAGAAATTTGAAAACATTTTTTACCTTAGGGCTGCGGCAAGAAAAACTACAAAAATGGCACCTAAAAGAAAAATCTAATATACCATTACAAAATTTAATTGGTCTATCTTTAAGACCAGCACCTGTTACTGACTGCTGGTTAGAAGAAGGCCCAAAATTGGGCAATGTTTCAGATATCACAGAAAAAATAAGCCTGGTTGAGGCTGATAGCATTAGGGATGAGGCTCTGGCTATATCATTCAGAATAATTTCTGCCGTTAAAGAAGAGCAAAGTCTGATTTTGATATCACCAAACCGAAAGTTGACAAGAATGGTTTCTGCCTACCTGTCTAATTGGAATATTGTTCCTGATGACAGTGCTGGAGTTCCTTTACAGCTAACACCATCGGGTAGATTTCTACGCTTAGTGGTTTCTCTTTTTACAGGACCTCTGACAACAACAAAAATTTTCGCTTTATTGAAGCATCCTTTAACTCACAGTGGCGGGGAATTTAGAAACGATCATTTAGTATTTGTTCAAAGCCTCGAACTATTCTTCAGAACCGCCGATGTCAGTATATTTTCTGCAGAAAGCATTTCTATTTGGTTACGAGAAGTAAAGAATCCATATGCCTCAAAGTGGGCGTCTTGGGTCTGCAATATTTTAGAAATGTTTAAGTTGAAGGATTCTCATATTTTTGAAGAAATTCTTGATAAACACATTGAGATTGCCAACAACTTAGCTTCTGGTCCAGACCAAAATGAGACAAACAGTTCTGGTGGATTATGGAAACAAAATAATGGCCACCATTGTTTTAAAATTATTGAAAAAATAAAGGAGGCCTCTCCAACTGCTAGTTCCATATCAGCATCAAGATATGCAGACGTCTTTAATTCAATACTGGCCGAGGAACATGTACCAGAAATAAACCCTACTCATCCCTATATTATGATTTGGGGAACTTTAGAGGCTCGAGCACATAATGCCGAGGTTTTGATTTTAGCTGGTATGAATGAAGGCTCTTGGCCAGCTCCTGCTGCAATAGATCCATGGTTGAATAGAAAAATGCGAAAAGAGGCTGGATTGCTCTCTCCTGAGAGACGAATAGGCCTATCGGCACACGATTATCAACAGTCAGTCTGTAGCTCTAATGTGTTAATAACTAGAAGTACCAAGGATAACGAAGCAGAAACGATACCATCCAGATGGTTAAATAGACTTTTGAACCTATTAAGTGGGCTTTCCGGAAATAATGGTCCCGAGGCAATTGAAAAAATGAAAGGTCGTGGCACAAAGTGGCTAGACTGGGCCAATGAAACAAAAAT
>CAYMIR010000093.1:0-6014 GCA_964390655.1 uncultured Marinovum sp. | reverse complement strand
TCTTGTGCATACTTCAGACTGCAAAATAGCTTCAAATAGAACGCAACGTCATAGAGTAATAAATTGCAAACAAAAATTTTCAATACTTCAAGACATGATTTGTCTAAAGCCAGCGAACTCATTAAATCTGGTGGAACTTTGGCTTTTCCGACTGAAACGGTTTATGGCTTGGGAGCAGATGCCACAAACAAACTCGCTGTTGCTAAAATTTTCCAAGCAAAAGGACGACCAAGTTTTAATCCTCTCATAATTCATTGTTTCTCAATTGAGCAGATACAAACATTTGCAATGTGGAGTTCTGAAGCCCAAAAGGTTGCAAACAAATTTTGGCCAGGCCCTTTAACGATGGTTTTGCCTCTTTTGCCTAATAGTCACATATCATCTTTGGCATTAGCTGGATTGCAAACTGTAGCAGTCCGCATGCCCGACCACTCTGTTGCTCAATCAATTCTTCAACTCGCAAATACACCAATCGCAGCTCCCTCAGCCAATCCATCAGGCGCAGTGAGCGCAACGAAAGCCGAGCATGTAATATCTAGACTAAATGGAAAAATTGAAGGGATTATTTCGGGTTATTCATCAAAAATAGGTCTTGAGAGCACCATAATTAGCTTTTTACCCGAACCAAGCATTTTAAGATTTGGTGCAATAGATGAAACTGATATATCGGAGCTTCTTGGATTAGATTTAAAAAAGAAAAAGAAAGATGAAGAAATATCAGCACCAGGGCAACTTTCTTCTCACTATGCTCCAAAAGGTTCAATCCGCTTAAACAGCAAAGTGTTCAAAAAAAACGAAGTAAGCCTTGGATTTGGCGAAATTCTTTGTGATCTAAATTTATCTCGAGAAGCAAATTTAGCTGAGGCTGCCGCAAATTTGTTTGATTGCCTGCACAGGTTAGATGAAATGGGTGCTGAAAAAATTGCTGTCTCACCAATTCCTGAAGAAGGAATTGGGATAGCGATAAATGATCGACTGAGAAGAGCTGCTGCACCTAAGTGATGAAAAGATTCAGGCACTTCCAAAATTTGATGAAATTTTTGAAGGTTCAACACCAGAATTTTTTAATGAAATCGACCATTTGTTTTCAAAGTTTATGCTGAAAATTTCCTGATCTCCAAGTTTTCCGAACATCCAACAATTGCTTGCGAGCTCACTCTCTAATTGACCAGGAGCCCAGCCCGAATAGCCTAATGCCAAAAGTGCATTAGAAGGACCCAGACCTTTAGCTAAGTCAGATAAAATCGAAAATGACGCTGTCATTGATAAAGTAGAGGTACACTCTATGGTTTCTTCTTCAGTCTTGTAATCCTGAGAATGCAAAACCACTCCCCTATTCTTTTCAACCGGCCCACCAAAAAGAATTGGCAAATCCAAAGAGGCCTTATCTTCAATTTTCAAATCTTTGCAAATCGACGCAAACGATAAAGCTTGAAGGGGTTTGTTTATTATTATTCCCATCGCACCGTCTTCTGAGTGCGAACAAATAAAAATAACTGCATCTTTAAAAATACTTTGGTGCATCGACGGAGTCGCCAACAAAATTTGTCCACCAAGATTATTTAAATCGATTTTTAACATATTAGTTTTCTCATGGCGCTTTCGATATTTTATTCTTTTGATAAAGGTTGGCAATACGGTAAAATCAATTAGAGAAAGATATGATGAGATTTCTGGCAGCTTTACTTTTATTGATCATGAGCACTTCCATAGCAATTGGAGATGGTCTGAAAAAAATAGAAATATTAGAAGGATGGAAGAAGTCAGATGGTTCGATAGTGTACGGGCTCAAAATTTCGCTCAAAGATGGATGGAAAACATATTGGCACACCCCAGGACCAATGGGTTTAAAACCTCAGTTTAATTTTGACGGGTCTTTAAACATAGAAAACCTCAATGTTCTCTGGCCAAGTCCAAAAGTATTTGGGTCGTCTGGCTTTGAAAGTATAGGATACGAAAATGAAGTAATCCTACCAATAATAATACAAGCCAAAGTAAGTTCTAATCCTGTAAATTTAAAAATTAAAGGATACATTGGCATTTGCTATGATGTATGTGTTCCAATTGAATTTGAAACCCAATCTGAATTTAAAACCGTAGCTAAAGATATAAATACTGATTTATTAGCGGCCTTAGCCAATTTACCACTTTCGCCCTCTGATCTCGATAAAAATAAAGCACGTTGTACCATAAGTTTTGGTCCCACAAGTTTTGAGATCGAGGCAGACATTCCCTTCTTGGAAAAAGAAAACTCTAACATATTTTTTTCAATAAAGGATTACCGTGACGCTCTTAGCATCGAACAACCCAAGCAATTTATACCAGGAAAAATTATCTCTGCTAGCGGCAGTTGGTATGATAAACCAAATGTAAAAATAAGCGGTGATTTAATCACAATAACTCAAATCGATGAGGGTCAGGTTATCGAGCAAGAAGGGTGTTAAACCTGCAGCAAATTTCTAGACCTCCAAAACATGAAGTATCCAACCAAAGCAAAAATAAATATCAGTAAAAGCGACCCAGTTAAAAATAAAGCCAGTGCGGATAACATATTTTCTGGAAGCGCTTGGATGAAGTTTAATTCGCTAAGTAGTGGAGCTAGAGATCCCGAAACAAGCATGAACCCTAAGGTCATTCCACCCCATAACATAATAGCCAAAGTTAAGCTGACAAATAAACGCTGAATGAATTTATTTTGTGATCGCAGAGCGAATAAATAAGCTTTCCTAAATCTCTTTATATCTTCTTGCATCGCAACTAGAGCGGGAATAACCAAAAGAACGATCAATAGTCCGAAGCCTAGACCATACACCAAGGTGATAACTGTTGGTTTCAAAAATTGGGCTTGAGTTGAGCGTTCATATAAGAGCGGTGCTAGGCCCAAAACAGTTGTAAATGTCGTTAATAAAACAGGTCTTAAACGATCAACGGAACCGTCAATGATCGATGGTATTATTCCCCTTTCCTTTGAATATTCATCTATAGTGGAGATTAAAACTATCGAGTCATTAATTATAATTCCAGTCATTCCAATTAGTCCCACAATCGTGAACATAGACATAGGAACGTCCCAAATGAAGTGTCCATAGATAGTACCTACAAGGCCAAACGGGATTATTGACATTATAACAAAAGGTCTTGTCCAGCTAGCAAATATCCAAGTTAAAACAAGATAAATGCCTAAAAGAGTCAAAATCATTCCTACGCGTGCATCATTGAGAAAATCTTGTTCTTGCTCAGCCAGTCCTGACATACGCCACTCAACTTGATTTACTGTAGCAATCTCTGGCAAAATTTCCTTTTTTAGAGCATCATAGACCTCTTCTGCCTCTTCGGGGTTATCTTCCGATACATCACCAGTTACAGATATAAGCCTAATTCCATTTTCCCGTCGCACAGTTGAGAAACCAACTTTTCGCTCAACGCTCACAATATCAGCCAGCGGTACATAAATCCCACTGCTTGCGCGGAGTTGCGTTCTTTCCAGAAAGTCTGAAGTTAATTCACCTTTGGGCAGTTCAACCCTAATGGTCGCACTGCGAGGCCCCATTGGGTATGAAGCAGCTTCCACACCATTCAGGCGGTTCCGCAAAACAATACCAAGCCTATCGATAGTAAAACCCAAAGCTTTACCTTGAGGAGTCAGTTCTAAAATAATTTCCTCTTTATCATAAGCCAAATCATCCTCTAGTGCAGAAACAGCGGGAAAAGCTTCTAGCTCAGTTTTTAAAGCCTCTGCGGCACTTTTAAGGGTAACAGCATCGGCTCCGTAAAATTGGATATCTAATGCATCGCCGCCAGGCCCAGAACGCCAACCTCTAAACGATATTGCTTCAAGCAGCGGATGACGAACAATCTTATCCTGTAAATCTCCAACAAAAGAAAAACTGGAGTAAGATCGCAAATCTGCATCAATAAGTTCGATAGAAATTCCACCTAATAGATCTTTAGATTTATTTTCTGTGCCGGAAAGCCCACGTCCCGAATTCCCACCTAATTCGGCTAAAACATACTTTGCTGGATTGCGTCCATGTTCTTTTTCATACTCGGTTGCAAGTTCATCAACTGTCGTTTGTAATATTTTCATCATTGCGAGCGTGTCGGCACGTGTTGCTGAATTAACCATTGCAAAGTTTCCAGTTACCGAAGACTGCTCAGGGGCATTAAAAAATCGCCATGTTACTGAACCATTTATGAACAAAACGATTTGCGATGCCAAAACAAGCAATGTACCGGCTAAAACAACATATCGAGCACGAATAACGAGCTTTATGAAAGGACGAAATATATTTTCTCTAAACCAAACAAATCCAATATTTACTACATGGCTTGGACGATCATACCATTTTATTTTTGAATTATTAGTAATGGAATGAGCCATATGGTTCGGTAAAATTAGAAAACACTCAACTAAAGATGCTAAAAGAACCACACTTACGGTAAACGGTATGTCAGCAATAAGGTCCCCAAACCGGCCTCCTATCGCAACCAAGCCAAAGAATGCAATTACTGTTGTCATCGTTGCAGCCAAAACGGGCATAAACATTCTTTGTGCCGCTGTTTCAGCTGCAACCATAGGTGGTAGTCCGGACCTAGCGCGATAATCAGCATGTTCACCAACCACGATGGCATCATCAACGACTATGCCCAATGTTATTATGAGTGCGAAAAGAGAAATCATATTTATTGTGATACCTGCTGCGTACATTAGAGCTATTGCCGTTAGCATTGCAGTTGGAATGCCTGCAGCAACCCAAAATGCTGTTCTAGTGTTGAGAAATAAAAACAATAATGTGACGACAAGGCCAAGTCCCACAAGTCCGTTATCCAGAAGCATATTAAGTCGGCTAGATATGGTTTCAGCGCGAGTACGAATTAATTCTAATTTCGTACCTTCAGGTAATGTCGCTTCTAGCTCTCGAGCGATGCTTTCAACTTTATGCTGAATATCAATAGCATCACCTTGCTGATTACGATCAACTCTTATGCTAATAGCGGGATCAGTTCCGACAAAGTAGGTTCTTTCTCTATCTATTCCATTTACATTTAATTTGGCAATATCAGCAATTGTAAGTTTTGAACCATCCGAATTAGAACGTAAAACAATGGACCCAATGTCCTTAGCTAGTCGCTTCTCAATACCTGTTCTAACCCGTGCGTTTGCGCCATCTACATCACCAGCAGGATCGGCGCTAACCTCTCCAGAAATTGCCGTGGCTATTTCTTGCATGGTTATATCATGCATAATTAGATTTGATGTAGGAACTTCGACAACAGTCTCTGGAGCAGCCAACCCCCTCATGGTGGTGCGTGTTACGCCGGCAGTAAAAAGCCTCATAACAAATTCGTCTGCAAATAATCCCAACTGACCGACTGCAACCGGGCCAGAAATAACAACATCGGTTACTCGGTCACTCCATCTTCCTCTTATAATCGTTGGATCTTCACTATCTTGAGGTAGGGAAGTAACGCTGTCCAGAGCAGTTTCAACATCAGCTTTCGCTCTTGCCATATCCCAGCTAGGTTCAAATTCAAGAGATATTCGAGCTCGACCTTCATTAGAGGTGCTGTTTGCACCGCTAACTCCATCCACTCCCAGCAAAACTGGTTCCAAAACCCGGACAATGGCCGCATCCACGTCTTCTGCACCAGCACCTTGCCAGACAACACTTAAATTTATTTTATCAACAATTATATCGGGAAAAAATTGTGAACGCATTTTGGGCAATGCCAAAAGCCCCGCAACGATCAACATTACCAAAAGCAAATTAGCCATGGTTTTATGGCGCGTAAAATATGATAAAATCCCATTCGCGGTTTGAGGTGATAATCGGGTCATCTTGTCATCCCCCCATTCTACTCTCTATACGGCTTACCATTTCAGCAGGTACTTTCTCTTTTTTCAGTTTTCCAATAGTCCGCTCTTTCGCAGTTTTTGGTATCCACTTATTACCTTCAATGAACTTAATTAACTTTTGCCGCCTCTCTTCAGTCAACTCTATCATTTCAGGAGC
>CAYMIR010000092.1:0-6026 GCA_964390655.1 uncultured Marinovum sp. | reverse complement strand
GGTTATCTGACTCAAAGTCAAACTCCTCGACCTTATTTCCTTCAACAACCACAACACGAGTTTCCTCGGCATGCGTCGCATCAATAAGCATTTTTTTTGCCATAACTTCCATATATCAACAAACACAGGAAAGGTCATAGATTGCCAATCCGTTATGTTCAGCTGTCCTGATTGGGCGATGTCTATTCCAGAATTGAATTTATTCAATTCTATAATCACATAAGCGTTAGATTTTAACGTGTTTGACACCACAATTTCTTTCCAGCAGCTTCAGCTGCCAATTTCTTCCCTTAGAAATAAGGGATATAAAGGCCTAAAGGCCCCATCAACTAGTTTAACTGGGCCCTCTTACAAGAAAGCAACCTGGGAAAACTCTTGAATTCTTCAGTCAAAGTAAAGCAATTACTCTGCCAAGTAACAATAACGAGGATCTGCTATCAATTACAATAGATAAAATTCCATTATTTTTAATCTGCTCATTTTTCCAAAGCTCTAAGTCTAGCTATCAACGACGAAGTATCCCATCGTGCACCCCCTAATTTTTGTACATCTTTATAAAAATCATTAACCAAAGCAGTAACGGGTAGGCTTGCGCCTATCTGATCGGAAGTTTCTAAACAAATTTTTAAATCTTTTCGCATCCAATCAACTGCAAAGCCATGATCAAAGTTATTGTCAAGCATTGTCTCATATCTATTTTCCATCTGCCAACTGCCTGCAGCCCCCTGGGAAATCACTTCAACAACATCCCGACCATCTAAACCTGCCTTTTCTGCAAAATGAAGTGCTTCAGAAAGTCCCTGAACTAAACCTGCAATGGCAATCTGATTGCACATCTTTGTCTGTTGACCAGTTCCGCTTTCACCAATTCTCTTACATATTTTCGAATATATTTTTAAAATAGGCTGTACTTTGGTAAATGCTCGCTGACTACCACCGCACATTATTGACAGCAATCCATTTTCTGCACCAGCTTGCCCTCCGGATATAGGTGCATCGATAAAATCGAAACCACTATCGGCGCCTATATCAAAAAGTTCTTTTGTAACACGGGTTGATACAGTGGTATGGTCTACGAAAATTGAACCTTTCCCAATTTTTGAAAATGCTCCATTCGTCCCAATGGTAACTTCACGTAAATCGTCGTCGTTTCCAACACAACACATTATAAAATCCGCACCATCTGCGGCTTCGGCAGGAGTTGCTGCAATCTCTCCACCGTATTCGGAGTGCCATTTTTTAGATTTATGGGAGCTTCGATTATATACTTTCAGGCAATGTCCAGCTTTCGCCAAATGACCAGCCATTGGGAAACCCATAACGCCTAAACCAATAAAAGCTAAATTTTTCATATTAACACCTAACATTTTACTTTCCTAATTCTGTCTCTTAAGTACAGATGTTGCAAGGAGATAACTTTTGCCCAGAATGATTCATGTCGATATTAATTAAATGGTTAAGCCTAGCCTTAGTTAGTTTTTGCATTTTAATTTCTATAATGGCTATGACCAGCTATTATCTGGCGTCACGCTCTCTTCCAAATTACAATCATAATTTAGTCGCTGAAGATATAACAGAAAGGGTCGAAATTATAAGAGACTCTGCAAATATTCCTCACATATTCTCAACGAATGATAACGATGCTTTTTTTGCTTTAGGCTATGCCCATGCACAAGATCGCTTTTGGCAATTAAATATTTTAAGGAGGTCTGCTCAAGGGCGTCTGTCAGAATTATTTGGTAAAAAAACATTAGAACTTGATGAATTTGTTAGAAGGTTAGATCTCTACAACTTAGCGAGGTCTTCTGTACAACATCAATCGGAACAAACTACGTCAATTTTAAAAGCTTATTCGAGTGGCATAAACGCCAGAGTTAAAGAAATAAATACCGAGGCACTTGGGCGAGGTTCGCCTGAAATGTTTTTATACCCTAATGAATTCTCTTTGTGGCGGCCTGCGGATAGTATTGCTATCTTTAAGTTACTTTCATTAAAAATGACTGGCCATATTGACGCTGAAGTAACCTATGCCAAAACGCTCCTCGCAGTTGATGATCATAGAATGGTATCTGCTTTGCTACCAGATTCACCAGGCAAACCAGTCACTAATCTTCAAGACCTCGAACAACTATCTTCAAATTCTTTTCCCTCGTCAGATAAAAAAGAAAAATCAACAGCTTTGTTTAATTTACCAAGCTGGGAAATGGCAGGTGCCTCAAATGTCTTTGGTGCGACCAGGGAAAGATCGGCTTCCAATGGATCTCTGATGGCGAATGATCCACATTTCGAACTATCAGCACCGTCGTTATTTTACTTGGCTAGAATACAATTAGATACAGGCGGGGTCATTGGAGCAAGTATTCCTGGCACTCCAATTATATTAAGTGGTAGAAATAAAAAGTTAGCCTGGGGCATTACGGCATCATATCTTGATGATCAGGATATTTTTATGGAAGAACAACATTCTTCAAATCCAAAACTTTACAAAACTGAAAATGGGTGGGAACAATTTAAAATTGATCGACAATATATTAAAGTTAAAAATTCATCTGATGTTGAAATTGAAAGAAGATGGACGAGAAATGGGCCTGTTTTACCCAATAATGCCTTTGGATTATTAAGTATCACTCCCAAGAATTATGTTGCTTCATTATCTTGGACGGCCTTAGACGCTAACGACACTTCAGTTTCATCGGCAATCAATTTAATGCTCAGCCAAGACGTTCAGTCAGGGCTAAGTGCCTTGGAGAACTTTTACGCTCCATCTTTAAACTTTTTACTGATTGATGATCAAGAAATGATACTCAAAACAGTCGGTAAAATGCCAAAGCGATCTCCTTTAAACCAAACAAAAGGTAGAATGCCGTCTTTGGGTTGGAAACCTGAAAATACTTGGCGGGGTTATTGGAGTTATGAGGTCAATCCAATTACTGTTAGTTCTCCAGGAGATATATTAGGTAATACTAACAATAAAATATCTGACAAAAAATTTCCAAAACACGTTTCATATTTTTGGGGTGATACACAAAGAATATCGCGATTTCAAAAACTTATGCAGAATAGAGAGGTTCACACCAGAGAAAGCTTTATAGAAGCACAATTAGACATTGTTTCGCCTACGGCTAGATCACTTTTACCAATTATTGGATCAGAGTTATGGTACACTCAACCCATGGGTGAGCAAGGAAGTAAAACAAGATTACGTTTCGACGCTGTTTCAATGCTGGCGTCTTGGAACGGCGAAATGAATGAACATCTGCCTGAACCTTTAATTTATTCTACCTGGATGAAATTTTTGCAAAAAAATTTGATTAACGACGAATTAGGGATATTATCGAAAAAATTCAATCATATAGAGCCTATTTTTATCGAAAAAGTTTTTCGTGATATAGAGGGCGCATCCAGTTGGTGCGATATAAAACACAGTAGTCATAAAGAAACCTGTGCCGAAATTTCATTAAAATCGCTTGATGAAGCGCTGTTGTGGCTTCAGGACCAATACGGAAAAAATTTAGATGCTCTTAGATGGGGAGATGCTCATGAAGCTTTTCATAGGCATGAAACCCTAGGCAATATACCAATCCTTAAATTTCTTGTTAATATTCGTCAATCCACTTCTGGTGGTGACAATACCCTGATGAGAGGGAAGACTGCACGAAGCAAAAACAAACCATTTATGAATATTCATGCCGCTGTGTATAGAGGGGTTTATGATTTTGCAGATCCCGATAGCTCAGTTTTTATAATTTCTACGGGGCAATCTGGGCATTTTTTATCTCGGCATTATGACGATTTGGGAAATTTATGGAGACGGGGCGAATACGTTCCCATGTCATTGGATCCTGATTTAGCGCGGGGCGCATCCTTGGGTGTCACTACCATTTCACCAAAAATACTTAATGAGTAAAAGAGTAAAACTTTTCTTTTTGTTGAGCAGACCAAATTACATCAAATTTAAATCCAACGTCAGTATAGACTTCATTAATTACGACACCATTTTCATGTAGCCAAGCTTTCTTTTTGCCAAATTCGAAAGGAACTAACACTGTTTCAGAAAACTTTTGAGGTTCCACTTGATTTTTTATGGCTTCAACTAGCCCTGAAATGCCCTCCCCAGTCATAGCAGATAAATAGCACACAGATAACCTTCTTTCGGCAATATTTTTTAGACCGTTTTGTTTTTCAGGTTCAACTATGTCCATTTTATTCCATAATTCTAAAACTGGAGTTGACTCAGAAATACCAAGTTTTCTCAAAACTTTTTTCACCTCCACAGCCTGATTTTCTGTATTATCATGAGATATATCTCGCACGTGAAGAATTAAATCAGCAGCTAAAACTTCTTCCAGAGTTGCTCTAAATGCTGCTATCAGTTCAGTTGGAAGATCGGAAACAAAGCCAACTGTATCTGACAGTATGATTTTAACTCTATTGTCCAAATTAATAGCTCTCATTTTTGGGTCAAGTGTCGCAAACAACATATCCTCAGAAAACTCGCTCGCCCCAGTTAACAAATTAAACAAAGTGGATTTACCTGCATTAGTGTATCCGACTAGGGCGACAATCGGAAATGGAACCTTAGCCCGAGACTTTCTATGCAGTTCCCTTGTATTTTTTATTTTTTCAAGTTGACGTCTTAATCGAACTAATTGATGATCTATTGCCCTTTTATCAGCTTCAATTTGGGTCTCCCCAGGACCACCTACAAAACCAAGACCGCCCCTTTGCCTTTCTAAGTGCGTCCAAGCTCGAACAAGTCGAGATCTTTGATAAGTCAATGCTGCCATATCAACCTGCAAAACGCCCTCTCTAGTAACAGCCCTATCGGAAAAAATTTCTAAAATTAAAGCTGTTCTATCTAATACCTTAACGTGCCATTTTTTTTCTAAGTTTCGTTGCTGTATAGGAGAAATTTGACCATTTATTATCACCAAATTTATTTTTGTAGACTTGAATGTTTCAGCTAATTCAACCACTTTGCCACTGCCAAAAAATTCCTTTGGACGAATCCTTTCAATAGGTACCACAGTTGATCCTATTATTTTCACGAATGGCAAAGCTTTGGCCAAGGCTATAGCTTCACCAATTGACTGGTCGGAATTATTATCCAGTAAATTAATTTTTAATTTTGGTTGAACAACCCAAACGAAGGTTATGTCTTTTTTGACTGCTCTCAACCTTCCTCTTCACCATCGTAAAGAGAAATGCTTTGAGTGGGCATAATAGTTGAAACAGCGTGCTTATAAACGAGTTGAGATTGCCCATCTCGCCTTAATAAAATACAAAAATTATCAAACCACGTTATTGCGCCCTGCAATTTTACTCCATTTATTAAAAAGACCGTAACAGGTATTTTTGTTTTACGCACTTGATTGAGAAACGCATCTTGTAAATTTTGGCGATCAGAAGCCATATCCGGAGCCTTACCTTTTATTATTATTTGACTGATTATCAATAAATACCAAAAAAAAAATCAAATCAACCAAAAGAGAGAATAATCGAATTCAATTTTTCCAAATTCCAAATGTTACTAAAGATAAAGCAACTAAAATCTCCAATCTTCCTAATATCATGGTTAGAATAAGAATAATTTTTGAAGAAAGCGGTAATTCAATTATCGAATAACTTTCAAGACCAACGATCTGTAAAAGTGGCCCAGTTGTCGTTAAACAAGATACCACTAATAACAAAGAATCTTCAAACAAGGTTCCAAACATAGATAAAATTATTGTTAGTGCACCAAGAGACACTATAAACAACATGAAAAAAATCCACGCCATATAAACCGAAATATCTAAACTTTTAGTAAATTTTTTATTATTAACTACTGATGATGGATGAAGTAGCTTTCCAGTTTCATTAGAAAAAGCCGAGAATAAAATCGATATTCGAAGTAATTTAATTCCTCCAGCTGTGGTAGCCACTCCACCGCCAAACAAACACAGGCCAATTAAAATGAGGGAAATGTGGGTGACTTCATCCGAAAATATAGAACCTTTCCAGAACGAACTAACATAACCATTTGT
>CAYMIR010000091.1:0-6060 GCA_964390655.1 uncultured Marinovum sp. | reverse complement strand
TCAGCAATTTAAGGCTATTATATGAAAATTGGCATTTTAGAAACAGGCCACGCCCCTTCTCAAATTCAAAAAACGATTGGGGACTATTCGGAAATGTTCCAGGCTCTATTTTCAGGCCATGATTTTAGCTTTGTGTCTTATGATGTAGAAAATATGATTTTTCCTGGATCACCTTTTGAGGCAGAGGGTTGGTTGATAACAGGGTCACGACATGGTGTTTATGAAGATCATAAATTTATTCACCCACTAGAAGAGTTCATCAGAAGAATTGAAGAAGAGCAAGTTCCCCTTTTAGGTATTTGCTTTGGGCATCAAATAATTGCCCAAGCTCTTGGTGGAAAAGTAGAGAAATTTTCTGGTGGTTGGTCAGTAGGGCTCAAAGAGTACAAATGGGGAAACGAGAGTATTCATTTGAACGCTTGGCATCAAGATCAGGTTGTTGAAAAGCCTAAAAAGGCCAAAGTTTTAGCAGAAAATTCATTTTGCAAATATGCAGTACTGAGCTACGGTGACACTATTTTAACGACACAACCTCACCCAGAGTTCACTCATGAAGTTATTAAAGGTCTGATCGAAACTAGGGGGAAAGGCCGCGTTCCAGAACATTTGTTGGATCAGGCTTTAAATAATTTTGAAAAGAAAACATCGCTGAATGAAATAGTTGCCAAGTTCAGCTCAGTATTGAATGGTGCCCGATGAATAAATTGGATGAGATGATCTCTGGACTGCCCGAGGCCGCAAAAGAATATATAGAGGGCAAAAAATTAGATGAAGTTGAATGTGTCATTGCTGATTTACCAGGAATAGCTCGCGGAAAAGCTGTTCCAGCTACAAAATTCTCACGTCAAAAATCTTTTCACCTACCAGACTCAATTTTTTTTCAAACAATAACCGGTGGTTGGGGAGAAGCCGCTGGTGAAGAGGGCTTCGTCGAAAGAGATATGGTACTAAGACCTGACATTTCTACCGCCTCTGCAGCTCCGTGGACAGGTGACTGGACATTACAAGTTATTCATGATGCGTTTGACCGTAAAGAAGAGCCAATACCATTTGCTCCCAGAAACGTTCTTAAACGAGTGGTTGATTTGTACCATGCAAAAGGGTGGGACCCAATTGTTGCCCCCGAAATGGAATTCTTTCTTGTTGCACGGAATTTAGATCCTGCAAACCCTATTGAAGCGATGATGGGACGTTCTGGGCGTCCTGCTGCTGCTCGCCAAGCTTATTCTATGACAGCAGTTGATGAGTTTGGGCCAGTCATAGATGACATTTATGATTTTTCTGAAGCGCAAGGTTTTGAAATTGATGGAATTACACAAGAAGGTGGTGCAGGCCAACTAGAAATAAATCTTAGACATGGATGTCCCGTAAAACTAGCCGATGAAGTATTCTATTTTAAAAGACTAATCCGAGAAGCAGCACTCAGGCACGACTGTTTTGCAACATTCATGGCAAAACCAATTGAAAACGAGCCTGGAAGTGCAATGCATATTCATCATTCTATTCTGGATTTAGATAGCGGTTCTAACGCTTTTTCAGGACCCCAAGGTGGTGAAACAGATCTTTTTTATCATTTTATTGGTGGCCTTCAAAAATATATGCCGGCAGCGATTGCTGTCATGGCACCATATGTCAATTCTTATCGTCGTTATGTAAAAGATCACGCGGCACCCATAAACTTGGAGTGGGGACGCGATAACAGAACCACAGGAATACGAATACCTTTGTCGGACCCAGAAGCGCGACGGGTCGAAAATAGAGTGGGTGGAATGGATTGCAATCCTTATCTGGGCATAGCAGCTTCACTAGCATGTGGATATCTAGGAATGGTAAATGAAACACGCCCGATTAAACAATTCCGGGGAGAAGCCTATGAAGGAGAGGCTGAGATCCCAAGGATTATGGGCCAAGCTCTAGACATTTTTGAAGGGGCTACTGAGTTGCATCAAGTACTGCATCCAGAATTTGCTCGAGTTTATTCAATTGTCAAGAGAGCAGAATATGAAGAGTTTTTGCAAGTTATCAGTCCATGGGAAAGAGAACACCTTCTGTTAAACGTATGAATTTATTGTATTCAAACGATACCCAGGGGAATTATCCAGAGAGCTGGTACTCAGCAACTGCAGAGCCATTAAATGCATTCCCAAATCTCAAAGGTTCTAAGAAATATGACATATGCATTGTAGGGGCAGGTTATACTGGTTTAAGTTCTGCTCTTCATCTATCTAGTTTAGGTTATTCTGTGGCGGTCTTAGATGCTCATAGAGTTGGCTTTGGCGCCTCCGGTCGCAATGGTGGTCAACTCGGCACAGGTCAAAGAGTAAATCAAGATGAACTTGTAAGTAAAATTGGCGAAAATAACGCTGATAAAATGTGGCATCTTGCCAATGATGCTGTGAGTACCGTCAAAGAAATTATAAAGACAAATAACATTGACTGTCACATCAAGCCTGGAGTCGCCACACTAGGATTTAATTCGAAAGAAGTAAAAGAGCTTCATAACTATGCCGAGTATCTCGAAAACAGATATAATTATACAGGATTAGAATTATTGGGCCAAGAAGACTGTATTACTTTGTGTTGCTCTGAAAAATACACCGGTGGCATTTTAGATATGAACGCAGCTCATCTGCACCCACTTAAGTTTATTTTTGGATTAGCCAAAGCAGCAGTCCTAGCTGGAACAGATATTTTTGAACAGTCTGAAGTAGTAAAATTGATACCAGGCAACGTAAATAGGACAATTACAAAAGTAGGTGAAATTCAATCTGATTTTGTTGTTCTCGGATGTAATGGTTATTTGGGTAACCTTGAACCAAAAGTTGCGGCAAAAGTAATGCCAATAAATAATTTCATAATAGCTACTGAGCCACTTGGAGAGAGAACCGAAGAAGTTCTCACAAAGGATATAGCTGTGGCTGATACAAAATTTGTAGTTAATTATTTCCGTCTATCAAAGGATAAGCGACTTCTATTTGGTGGTGGTGAAAATTATTCCTATAAATTTCCAAAAAATATTACTTCCACTGTTTTAAAGCCAATGTTGGAAATATTCCCTCAATTATCCAATGTAAAGATAGACTATGCTTGGGGTGGCACTTTAGGGATAACCAGACAGAGAATGCCATATTTTTGTAAGGTCACGGACACAATTTTATCAGTTTCTGGTTATTCGGGCCATGGTGTGGGAACTGCAACTCATGCAGGAAAGCTAATATCAATGGCCATAAATGGACAGCAGGATGGCTTCAATACAATGGCAAGTATCCCAATCAAATCTTTTCCAGGTGGGGCGAAATACAAAACTCCCCTACTCATCCTTGCTATGAGTTGGTATGCTTTACGCGACAAATTAGGTTTGTAAATTTTTGAACTAGCTTTTTAGCTTGTCTAACTGCTCCTGCAAGTCAGACAATTTGTTCTTGATTGCTTCTAAATCTTCTGTCTTATCCTGCGCCTCGCCTTGTTCTTTTCTTGTATTTGGGGCTAACTCGATAGTTTTCCCAAAACCATCGGCAAAAGCGGCCAAAAATGCTTCTTGCTTCGCTCTAATCGCTTCAAAATCGGGCACAGTTTTACTTGCCGAAGTTTTTTCAAACAACTTTTCTTGACCCTCTCTGAGCATTTGGAAACACATTTCAAGGAATTGTGGAACGATGGAATTCGCTTGAGTAGTATATGATCTGACCAAATCTGTAAGAATATCGATTGGGAGCACACTGTCACCTCGGCTTTCATGCTCCGCAATAATTTGCAATAGATATTGACGCGTCAAATCATCGCCTGATTTAAGATCAAGTATTTGTACATCCCTGCCATCATGAATAAAACGAGCAATATCTTCGAGAGTTACATAGTCGCTTGTTTCTGTATTATATAAGCGACGACTAGCATAACGCTTTATCATCAGTGTCTTTTTATTATCTAGCAAACTAGTCCCCTATGCAGCGCTGCAGCATAGTTTACGCAATTGCAGAAAAAAATAAAGGGTGTGTTTATAAAGCTCAACCTGCAGCAAAATCGAAGATACTATCAATCATCAATTGAGTTCCTTGGGAAAATTCCAAACTACAAGGATAGGTTTTACTGCGTAAAATGGCATCACTGAATGCTTCTATTTGGTTTACGTAATGGGAAACACCTGGATAACTAAAAACCATTTCCGTTCCATCTTTCATCCGTTGAATAATTTCTGCTTTATCATAAACCATCGGATTAAAGGGCGCTGTAAGTTTTATAAAACCCTCTGTTCCTTGAAACGTAACTTCTTGTCGCGGCGCCATTCTCATAGATGTAATACTAGTAAATTTAAATCTTGGAAAATCAAACGCGGCCAGCGCCCATACATCCACACCATTTTCGTATTTTATATCAGCATGCTGAATTGCCACGGGTTCTTGACCTGTGACAAATCTAACTGATCCTAAAGTATAAACACCTATGTCAGGTAAACCTCCCCCACCCATCTTTGAGTTATTTCGAATATTTTCGAGATCCGCCTGATTATTGTAACTGAACACTGAGTCGACTTGAATTAGATCTCCCAGAATACCCGATTGAACGATCTCTCTCGCCTTTTGCCACTGAGGATGGTGAACAATCATATAAGCTTCGGCTACTAATAATCCGGTATCATCTCTAAGTTTTATTAACTCATTTATTTCTTCAGCTCTCATCGCAATCGGTTTTTCGCATAAGACGTGTTTTCCAGATTTAATTGCCTGAACTGTCCAATCAACATGCATGGTATTGGGTAATGGAATGTAAACGGCATCAATCCCGTCATCTGCAAGGAGTTCATTATAACTTTCATATAGTTCTATTTCTGGCTCAAGCATTACAAATTCAGCGGATTTTTCTTTGGAGCCAGAGGCTAGCGCATTGAAACGATTATTCTTAGCTAGCTGAATTGCTGGAGTTAAGTGCTCCAATGCAAATTTTGATGCGCCTAAAACACCCCACCTTAAATAGTCCATTTTTATCTCCAAAATCTTACAGTTTTGAATTTGAAGTTATTTCAGAGAAAAGTTCAATAGCTATGAAGAAATCATACCTTTCTCCAAAGCCATTTCACGCATTTTTTCTTGTAATTTTTCAAAAGCACGAACTTCAATTTGCCTTACACGCTCTCTGCTTACGCCATAATTTTCACTCAATTCCTCGAGTGTTTTTACCTCGTCGACCAAACGTCTTTGCGTTAAAATATCTTTCTCTCGATCATTTAATCCACTCATAGCAGAATTTAGCATATCGCGGCGCATAGATAGTTCATCTTGGAATTCGTAGTCAGCAGCCTGATCAGCATCTTCGTCTTCCAACCAGTCCTGCCATTCCATTGAGCTCTCACCGTCAGCACTTATCATCGCGTTCAGTGATGCATCGCCTCCTGACAATCTACGGTTCATCGACACCACTTCGGCCTCCGGAACCCCTAAGTCTCCAGCAATTTTTGCAACATTATCAGGGTGCATATCTCCTTCGTCTAGAGCACCTATTCTGGATTTGGCCTTCCTTAAATTGAAAAATAACTTTTTTTGAGCGCTAGTCGTTCCCATTTTCACGAGGGACCAACTTCTCAAGATATATTCTTGAATACTCGCTCGTATCCACCACATGGCATAGGTTGCAAGACGAAAACCTTTCTCTGGGTCAAAACGTTTGACCGCCTGCATAAGCCCAACATTAGCTTCTGAAATAACTTCAGCCTGCGGCAGTCCATAGCCACGGTAACCCATTGCTATCTTGGCTGCCAATCTTAGGTGAGACGTTACCATCTGGTGGGCAGCATCAGAATCCTGTTCCTCAATCCAACGCTTTGCTAACATGTATTCCTGTTCCGGCTCCAACATTGGGAATTTACGTATTTCCTGCAAATATCTACTCAGTCCATTTTCAGGACTTGGAGCTGGAAGGTTTCTATAATTACTCATTTTTACTCATCGATTTTTTTCAAAAAGGTTTGAAGTATTCAATTTTAATCTACGAAGAGTTACTGTATTTTTTACAAAAATCACAATAACATGATGGATATATTAATATAATTTATTTTTTCAACCCTAG
>CAYMIR010000090.1:0-6126 GCA_964390655.1 uncultured Marinovum sp. | reverse complement strand
AACTGGTCATATATACCGAGGCGTGGTTCCATTTGTGTTGATCCAAATAATTGGATTAACAATGCTCTATTTTGCACCATCCATTGTGACGATTGTTCCTCAACTTCTTGGTGGAAATTGAACCTTATACATTGTTAGTTATTGGTTTAAGCTGAAAATAATCACAGCTTTGTAGATTTGTATCTAAAGTCGTAATAGAACTCAGATAATCGAATTTGTAGAGAAGAAAGAATATATTGCTTCTAGGCACTAAAATTATTGAGTTTGAAGGTTTAGGACCAGCCCCTTTTGCCGGACGGATGTTAGCGGAGCTTGGTGCAGATGTACTCGTAATAAAAAACTTCAATCAAAAGGAAAAATCATTAAAGAATAGTGTATTAAATGCGGGAAAAAAATCAGTCTTTCTCGATTTAAAAGACGCTCGAGACCATTCTATAGCTTTAGAATTACTTAAAAAAAGTGATGCCCTTATTGAAGGCTTTCGTCCTGGCGTGATGGAGCGCTTAAATCTTGGTCCCAAAGATCTTAAAAAGGCAAATAAAAGACTGATCTATGGACGAATGACAGGCTGGGGTCAGACAGGTCCAAGGTCTAAACAGGCTGGCCATGACCTCAACTATATTGGACTAAGTGGTGCTCTACATTACGCTTCGCAAGCCGGAGACACACCACAGACGATCCCGACCTTGGTGGGGGATATTGGAGGTGGATCACTTTATTTAATTATTGGAATATTAGCTGGGCTCTTAAAAGCTCAAAATACGGGAGAAGGCACCATAGTAGATGCGGCCATTGTTGATGGTTCGGCCCATATGATGAACCTTTTGATGTCAATGCAAGACGTAGGAGCAATCGAAATGAAACGAGGGTTCAGCCTTTTAGATGGGTCACATGTGTCGCGGTGTTACAGATGTTCTGATGGGAAATATATTTCAGTACAATGCTTGGAACCAAAATTTTATAATCAATTTTTAGAGATTTTATCGGTTGATAAAAACCCTCTTATGCAAACACAGTACGATAGTAGTCAGTGGAAGATGCAAACTGAATTTTTAAGTGATATATTCCAAGAAAAACCGCAATCTTATTGGACTGATCTATTTTCGGATTTAGATGCATGTGTTGCACCAATTTTAACTCCAGAAGAAGCTGAAACTGATCCTCATATAAAATTAAGAGAAATATGGGTCCGAGAAAATGGTTATTTGATGGCTTCTGCTGCACCGCGGTTTGATGACAAAAGGCCAAAAATCCTTAAATCTGAACTAACAATTGATAAAAAAGATATTATTTCTGACTGGACTTGAGAGAAACAATTATGTCACCGAAGCTTAAAGATTTTGATGAACTCATGAATAGTCGCTTTTCTTGTCGTGCCTTTTTGACAAAAGAAGTTGACCAAAAAACTATAGATCAAATAATTAAAACTGCGCAAAAAGTCCCATCTTGGTGCAACTCGCAACCTTGGCAGGTTATTTTGCTCCGGACAGAGACACGAGAGTTACTTTCTGAAAAGTTAGTTTCTTCAGCGGATCAAGCTTTTGAAACGCCCGATATAGATTTTCCCAAGCGTTATGCTGGTGTTTACAAAACCCGTCGATCTACTTGTGGATGGCAATTGTATAATGCGGTTGGCGTTCAAAAGGGTGATAGAGAAGGTGCGAGCCAGCAAATGGCGAAGAATTATGAATTTTTTGGTGCGCCTCACGTTGCTATAATAACAACTCCAAAAGACCTTGGAGCTTATGGAGTTTTAGACTGTGGAGCTTTTATTACTGCTTTTACTTTAGCAGCTGCGGCAATTGGAATTTCATCAATACCGCAAGCTGCAATTGCTGGGCGTGCACCGATTGTCCGTGAAGTTTTAAATATTGAAGAAGATCGCGATGTATTATGCGCCATCTCATTCGGTTTTGCGGATAAAGATAACCCAGCAAATAGTTTTAGAACCCAAAGAGCCGATTCAGTTGAATTCGTAGAGTGGGCGTAAACTTGTTAATTTTTCAACAGTAAATGTTTTTATTCTTGATGGATCTGTCCAAACCAATTGATATTTACTGTGAGCGTCTGGATATCGGCATATGGGCCGAACCAATAAACTCGGTTACTAATGCGGCTTTCATTTTGGCTGCTATTTTTATGTGGTTAAGATGTACGAATTTGGTTGAGGGCAGGATATTATCCTTTATTTTGTTCTCAATTGGATGTGGTTCCTTTCTGTTTCATACTTTTGCACAAACTTGGGCAGCCATTTTAGACGTCACGGCGATACTTATTTTTATATTGACTTATATCTTCGTAGCAAACCGTAGGTTTTTGGCTTGGTCAAAAATCGTTAGTTTAATTGGCGTCATGTTATTTTTTCCATATCATTTATTTTTGGTGAGTATTTTATCAAATATTCAGTTCTTAGGTTCATCGCTACAATATATTCCCGTTGCAATTTTGATATTTATCTACTCAGGTTTATTACGTAAATCTGAACCAAATTTATCTCGTGGATTGTTTATTGGTGCGACTATTCTATGTTTGTCTATTTTTTCCAGAGCTATTGATGAACCACTTTGTTCAATAGTGCCAGTAGGAACTCATTTTGTTTGGCATATTTTGAATACTATAATGCTATCATGGATGATAGAAATTTTAAGAAGACATATGCTTGCAGGTTACTCTCTAGGGCGTTAAACCAATCAATAAAAATGGAGTTTCCGTATGTCGATTGATGAGAATACAGCAGCTAAGGTCGCGAAACTCGCCCGCATTAAAGTTGAAAGCCAAGATCTAAAAGCTTTGGTTAAAGAGTTTAATGATATCTTAGGCTTCATTGAGCAGCTGAATGAAGTTGATGTTGAAGGCATTGAACCAATGACATCAGTTACTCCACAGCAGTTAATACGTCGTCGCGATAATATTACTGATGGCGATAAACAAACTTCTGTACTAAAAAATGCTCCTCTCTCCAGAGAGGGTTTTTACGCTGTGCCAAAGGTTGTGGAGTAATGGCAAACTTAAACAATCTTACGATTTCTGAAGCACGAGATAAGTTGAAATCAAAGGAAATATCTTCTCTTGAATTAACAAATAGTTGTCTATCTGCTATAGATGCAGCAAACGCCCTAGGTGCCTTTGTCCATAAAACCCCAGAACTCGCCATAGAGCAGGCAAAGCGTGCTGATGAGCGGCTCAAAAAAGAAAACGCTCCTGACCTCTGCGGTATTCCTTTGGGGATAAAAGATCTTTTTTGTACAAAGGGTGTTGAAAGCCAGGCGGCCAGCCGCATATTGGAAAATTTCAAACCTGAATATGAAAGTACTGTAAGCCAGAACCTTCTTGATAATGGTACAGTTATGTTGGGCAAACTAAACATGGATGAGTTTGCAATGGGTAGCTCCAATGAAACCTCCATATATGGAAATGCCATCAATCCTTGGAAAATTGATGACCGTGGATTAACCCCAGGCGGTTCATCTGGAGGATCAGCTTCGGCTGTTGCTGCTGACTTATGTTTAGCAGCTACTGGTACTGATACTGGAGGATCAATTAGGCAGCCGGCGGCATTCACTGGCATAGTTGGAATAAAACCGACATATGGACGTTGCTCACGCTGGGGAGTAATCGCATTTGCTAGTTCATTAGATCAGGCAGGTCCGATGACTAAAACAGTTCGTGATGGTGCAATTATGCTAGAGGCTATGGCAGGAAATGATCCAAAAGATAGCACTTCCGCGAATATAGAAGTTCCAAACTTTGAAGCCATGTTGACTGGTGATATTAAAGGTAAAAGAATAGGTATTCCAAAAGAGTATCGATTAGATGGGATGCCTAGTGAAATAGAAAAATTATGGTCAGATGGCACTGAAATGTTGCGTCAGGCGGGTGCCAAGATTGAAAATATATCATTACCGCATACAAAATATGCTTTGCCTGCATATTACGTTATTGCTCCGGCGGAGGCCTCTTCAAATTTAGCCCGATATGACGGTGTTCGATACGGTAGAAGAGCCTCTTTATCATCAGGAGATGGCATAAACGAAATGTACGAAAAGACGCGTGCGGAGGGCTTTGGCCCTGAGGTAAAAAGGCGGGTGATGATTGGTACTTACGTTTTGTCTGCTGGTTTTTATGATGCATATTACAATAGAGCTCGCAGAGTTAGAGCGTTGATTAAAAATGATTTTGATGAGGTATTTGCGGATGGTGTCGATGCCATTTTAACACCAACAACGCCATCTGCTGCCTTTGGCTTAGGAGATATGTCAGATGCAGATCCTGTGCAAATGTACTTAAATGATGTATTTACAGTGACCGTAAATTTGGCTGGCCTTCCTGGTATCTCGGTTCCTGCGGGAGCTGATAAATCTGGATTACCCTTGGGTCTTCAGGTAATAGGTAAGCCTTGGGAGGAGGGTGATATGTTAAATATTGCGTACTCTTTGGAGCAATCTGCGGGTTTCTCCGCTAAACCATCAAAATGGTGGTAGTTTGATGTTAAAACCACAAAATTTTTTTCTTGGATTGATAATCTTAATGTTTGTCAGTGGCTGTGAACCAACTATCAATTCGCAACAAATCACTCAGAATGCACAAAATTTGAGAGAAAATGTTCGAAATATAGATACACAGAGGATAGTCCAAAGTGCGCAAAACGTTAGAGAAAATGTTCGAAATATAGATACACAGAGGATAGTCCAAAGTGCGCAAAACGTTAGAGAAAATGTTCAAAATATTGATACTAAAAAAATAGTTCAGAGCGCCCAAAATTTGAGGGAAAATTTACAAAATATTAAACCATCCTCGCCTTTGAAAATTAAAGAACCAAAGGCGGTGCCGGAAAATTTAGAAAATACGGATCCCGTTTTGGCTGAAATTATAGGAAATGTTTTAGAAGAGGAGCCACCTTCTACATCAAAGCCAAGTCCGGATGCTGATGAGTTGGATACAACTAAGTTATCTGATGAAAATGATTTTGAGGCTGTATCGGAGCGACAATCGATAGAGAGTGATGCGGAAAGATTACAGAATAATCGAGCTCTGTATATACTTGTAGAGCCTACATCTCTTCCAAGAAGGCCAGGCTCAACGGCGCCTAGTATTGTTGAATTTGCCATTAAGACTACAAACCCAGTGGGCACACAATTATACTCGCGACCATTTGCTAGTGAAACGCGATTTGAATGGAATTGTGCCAAATATAGCTCTCAAAGCGCTGCTCAGGAGGCTTTTTTATCAAAAGGAGGCCCCAAATTTGATGCAAATGGTTTAGATCCAGATGGAGATGGATTTGCATGTTACTGGGATCCTGAGCCTTTTAGAAGTGTCTTAAAAGAAAATAATTAATAAGTTCTGATGAAAATAATCAAGAAACCCTCTCCAAACTTTGGTTTACGTAGAGAGGGAACTGATATTGAATTTATAATTTTGCACTATACTGCAATGAGTACTGAAAACTCTCTGGAAAGACTATGTGACCCAGTCCACGAGGTTTCTTGTCATTATCTTATCGATCCGAGCGGTATTTGCTATCAGCTTGTAGATGACAGCAAACGTGCTTGGCATGCAGGAAAATCATATTGGCGAGGTTATGTCGATCTTAACTCTCGGTCATTTGGAATAGAGTTGGTGAACTCAGGTAATGAGAACTATCCTGAGGCTCAGATGAAAAGCTTAACAAGGCTTTTAAAGTATCTTATTGGATCATTTAAACTTAATCCCAAAAATGTTTTAGGCCATTCCGACATTGCGCCCTCTCGAAAACTTGACCCTGGTAAATGGTTTAACTGGAAAAAACTTTCAGCAAATGGCGTTGGGTTGTTTCCAGAGGTGAGCACACCAATTGAGTGCGATAAAAAGATATTTTTAGCTCAAGCTGAGCGTGCTGGTTTTAATCCCAATACTTATTTTGAACATATTTTAATGACTTTCAGGAATCGTTGCAGGCCGAACTTCACAGGGGAATTTGATGGATATGATTGTGCGCTAATGCAAAAATTTGCAGATGCCTTTGATATTGACGATTCATCAAATTCACAATAACCACATACCGTGCGGATGGCTGGATGGTCGCGAGTTTTCTCGAGGAAAGTCCGGACTCCTCAAAGCAGCGGTGCCGGGTAATGCCCGGGCGGG
>CAYMIR010000089.1:0-6177 GCA_964390655.1 uncultured Marinovum sp. | reverse complement strand
TCTATCGTACAAAACTTCCAGAAACAGCAAGTGTTGCAAATTCAAAGGGTGATGCCCGTCTATTTGCCCCTTCTGCCGAGAAAAATAGTACACCTATTATTAATTTAACTAAACAGATTGCACCTAAAACTGGAAAGGCTTTAGAGATAGCGAGTGGAACTGGCCAACACATTGTAAAATTAGCATTATCCCTCCCCAACTTATTATGGTTACCTTCCGAGGTTGAGGAGGAGAGGATAAAAAGTATTAGTGCTTGGATCAAAGCTGAAAATTTATCAAATATTAAACCACCCCTTTACCTTGATGCTACAGAAATGGGATGGTCCGAGAACCTCCCTCAATCTGATTTTATCTTGCTCGTAAATTTATTGCATTTAATTAGTTGGAATGAGACCGCGATTTTAATTAATGAACTATCTAAAGCCCTTAAAACAAAAGGAATTGCGCTCATTTACGGCCCATTTATGCGAAATGGCGAGCTTACAAGTGAAGGCGATAAAAATTTTCATATCAGTCTAACTCAAACTGATCCAGATATAGGTTATAAAGATGATTTAGACATGCTGACGTTGTTTTCAAAATCAGGCCTATCTTGCCTTGAAAAGGTAGAAATGCCCGCAAACAATTTAGCTTTTGTATTAAAAAAAGACAGCTCAACCAAACAACTTAAAGGCGACTAACGACTGGATAGAATTTTTCTGATAGCGCTCGGTCATGTATAAAAATGAATGCACCCTGTTACAGAAAAAATGTGAGAGCAGCATCTTACCAACCTAACCGCTACTAGTTTTTGACCCCCACTTCCCTACGCCTAATAAATGGAAGAAAACCGGTAACAAACTCTTTATTTGAAAATGCGCCTTGATTTGTATCCATTTTAAGCTGAACGCTAAATTAAAGCCCTTTAGTTTGATAACTGGCCGCAACTTTGCCAATAGATACTAAATAGGCAGCAGTGCGAAGATCAGTAACATCCTCGCGTTCGTGCCAGATTTCTCGCATAGATTGGAAAGAGGACCGCATAGTGTCATCAAGTCCAGAGCGTACTAGCTCTAATTCGCCCGCGCCGCGTAAGTATTGTTTTTTGAAGCTAGGTGATAGACTCCAGGTTTCACCCATAGCATTTGAAAGGTTTTCAAATTCACGTAGCACCATTTCATGACGTGCTTCTTCTTGCCGCCTTTGCATCCGGCCAAAACGGATATGGCTTAAGTTTTTTACCCACTCAAAATACGAGACTGTAACGCCTCCTGCATTAGCATACATATCAGGAATTATGACACACCCTTTTTTACGAAGAATATCATCCGCACCAGCTGTTACTGGTCCATTGGCCGCCTCAATAATAAGTGGAGCTTTAATTTTTTCAGCGTTCTCAAGATTTATTACACCTTCTAGTGCTGCTGGGATCAAAATGTCACAATCTTGTTCCAGTACTAGTGCACCGTTCGCTACGAAATTTGTATCTGGGAAACCCGAAACACCACCATTTTTTGAGATCCAATTATGTACAGCCTCAACATCAAGTCCCTTTTCGCTCACCAGAGCTCCATCCTGTTCGATGATGCCAATAATGCGCGCGCCATCTTCTTGCTGTAGAAATTTAGCAGCATGATAGCCAACATTGCCAAGGCCCTGAACGATTACTCGTTTTCCATCTAATGTTTCAGACAGCTGAGCTTTCGACACATCTTTGGCCTCGCGAAAAAATTCTTGCAAAGCATATTGTACACCACGGCCTGTTGCTTCCACGCGGCCTGCAATTCCCCCTCCGATCAAAGGTTTACCTGTCACACATGCACGAGCGTTAATATCTGTGGTATTCATTCGGGCATATTGATCAGCAATCCATGCCATTTCACGTTCGCCTGTACCCATATCAGGCGCTGGAACGTTTTGGCTTGGATTTATAAGGTCTCGCTTAATTAATTCGTATGCAAAGCGTCGTGTAATCATTTCAAGTTCATGTTCTTCATAGTCTCGTGGATTAATGCATAGTCCACCTTTTGACCCACCATAGGGCGCATCAACGAGGGCGCATTTATAAGTCATGAGAGCAGCCAGGGCTTCGACTTCATCTTGATTTACGGCATCTGAATAGCGGATGCCGCCCTTAACTGGTTCCATATGGTCAGAATGCACTGCTCGATATCCAGTAAAAGTTTGTATTTCTCCTCTTAGCCGCACTCCGAAGCGAACAGTATAGGTAGCATTACAAACCCTTATTTTTTGTTCCAGACCGGGCGGTAACGCCATCAATTGCACCGCACGATTAAACATTAAATCTACACTTTCTCTAAAACTAGGCTCGTTTCTTGGTGACATTTTTTCCTCCGTTTCAAGTAGGTGTTGCAGATGTCAGTATCGAAATATTTACTTTTTCGTCTATCAGAAAATGAAAACTGGTGTTAGTCAATTCAGAACAAAAACCGGGGTTCGACAGAAGCAGACGAAAGCTTCAAGGCAATTCATAACATCTCTCTAGGTTCTTGAGCTAGCTTGGCTCTATGTCGGCGTCAGTACTCATTGGGCTACACACTCTGGTGTGCCACAGTTACCAACAACTGTCATGTCACCGTCCTCATCAATGAATGAAAAAAGATAAATAGCGTTAAGACCAAGGTACCTATTGCCATTTCTGTCACTGCTAAGAAGTCCCTTAGCAATCTGCCATACTCATTAAAAACGGGTGAATTTAATATACAAACTTATACGACGGCGCAACGCCCGCACTACTACTGAATTACTCATTTTATCTACCTCTTTCTACCAGTCTTCTGCTGGTTAAGAGTCAGAGATTAACACATCAAACGTTTCTAGCACAATTTGGTAAACGCAGCTTTTAAATCCAAATACAGTGAGCGAGCGTATATCAAATATATTTAAAGTCATAGTTTTTCGAACTTTTAATAAATTCAGGAAAATCAGATGAGAAAACTATTTTTGATTTGCGTTATCGTGCCAAATCTCTGCCTTGGAAGCATTGACGTAAGGATGTTGTACATCAAGGCCGTTGCGGATTTCTCAACTTGTGGTAATGCGTTGATGCCTTGGGGTGGTAAAGGTTGGCAACCAGATAACGTGGAACAACCATACGTTTTACAAGCAAAAAAAAATCGGACAAGAATGCAGGCTGAAATCGACGAGGAGTTTTATACAGAAGCCAATTTAGAAAGACTATTCGTTGCTTTGACGAATGGTTTTTATGAAAAAACCACGGATATTACCGCGCGATTGAAAAAGTTGCCCGCTGAAGACCATTCTATAATTTGGGACAATCTGTTTGAAATCGAAAAAGATGCCCGATTAATAAGAGAAAAACTAGCATCGGATTTCCGTCTTCACGCAGAGATAATACAAATGTGCTTTGATGATCTTAATAAACCTATGAATTCACTCTAGATCGCATAGAATCTATATCGTTGCATATTTTTGCACGGGTTTATTTTATTCCCGCGATTTATTTAATGTTAAAACATCCTGAATTATGATTGCGTCACGCACTAATGGATAATAACCATCTGCACCAAATTGACGCCTTTTGAACCTTGCTCGAATAGAAAAATAAATTTTTTCGCTTTCCGAGTTATAGTCCTCCAAAACAGTCACTATTAAATTAACTGGCTTTGATACATTTCTGATTTTTAGAAACCCTAGTACGGAAAATTTTTCATCATTAAATTCTACAGATTTGCTTTCAAAAGTTACTTCAGGAAATCTATAAGCATCTAATACTTGTTTCATCGCCGTCGTCGCAAGTGGAAAACCTGCATTGCTTTTCATCAAATCAAATTTTACAGAAAAAACAGATTGAACGGGATCCCTAAAATTTATATCGAACTTACTTTCAGTGACTTTAAATTCCCCCTCAAATGGTAGACCCGCAACAGAATATTTGAAAGTCACATCTGTGTTTTGGGGAAGTTGATATTCTTTAGATATTGAGGGACCGCAAAAAGCAGATAGAAAGATGAATAAATAAAGAGCAAATCGGGCCATTACCTATCCTTTTTTTCCTCTGTTATTAGAATTTCTATAAACGATTTACTGACAGCTTTGGAGTAAATTTTTTATTAGCCTTTATCTTTTCTTTCGTATTAGAACAAAAACAAAGACCGTAAGTGCTAGGTAAGTTAATGGTTGAGACATCTGTAAAAAAACTCATGTTTTCTTATTCAGTCAGTATCTTTTGTATATCAACTTCAGGGTTACGGTGAATAGTTTATTGAATGAAGACTGTGATCAAAAAATTAATGCTTTTATCTAAAAATATATGACAGCAGTATCTTAGCAACCTAACAGCTGCTAGTTTTTGTCCCCCCAGCCCCTGACCGGGAATGAAAGCCCCACCAACAAAGAGTAAGGAGGTGAAGATGAAGCCGCACTTTTTGTTACAACTTTCTAGCGATACATGAACAATTATTAAATATTTTTGGCATCTAGTGTAATTGCCTGTTCTTTTGGTTCAAGGATAAGGTTCAAACCAAAAATTTCCGCTCCAATAATATTGCCATATCTATCTACGGTATATGTAAAAGTTTCATCGCCTAAATCTTCTTGAATAACATATTCGTAATTCCCTTCTAACCCTCTTTCTTTTTGTTTAAGGGTCAAGGTTGCGCCCAAAAAAACTTCTTTTTCAAAATCTAAATCAAAAACTTCTATGGATCTGGTTTCTCCAATTTCAGGATTTGATAAAATAAAGTTTATCTCAGCAAAGTAGTCATTCATATGAAGTTTGGGTAGTTTAAGAAGCTTAGACCTTTCTTCGGCTTTGTTATTTGTTAAAACCTCATAAGAGAAATCACCTTTATATTTTGCGGTTAATGTCGATATTTCTCTCTTGAAGTAATTACTTTTTAAAAGAGAGTCATAATCAGCATAATATTTTTTTCCGTCAGCTTCTGTCATTTCATTGAGTAGGCCATTTTTTTTATCAAACTGATAACGAGAAATAATCTGAGAAAAGGCGTATTTAGCCTTGTGTTGCGTCTGCTCTTCTTCAGAAAGTGCCATGCGAATATTCATTGAAAAATCTTGAATAACTGTATGTTCAGTTTGGCTAACCTTATGGATCACGTAACCAAGTTTAAATTCACCAAGGTAAACACCATAGAAGCGCTCACCAAAATTCTCTTCGGCTAGGCCTTGAATTCCTTCTGTAAAAACGAAGTTCGGTAAAAAAATAAGGAAAATGAACTTTGATATTAACCGTAAACTCAAAATTTCTCCTTTTTCATTTAAAATTGTCACTAAATTTTGAGAAATAAAGCATTCCAGCCACTATCCCCTGAACCACAAAAAATAGTGGTGAAACTATATAAAATATTATCAAGTAAAAAAGGTCTTGATTTATCTCAAGCGAATAGAAAAACTCACCTAGGAAGCCTAAAATAATAAAAGTCAAAACTAGCAATATAAATAATCTTTTACCTACATTTTTAAATTTGTAAATTTTGTAGGATGCAAAGAAATAAGAAAGCGAAAATAGAGCAAATAATAAATTCCTAATAGTTGAAAAATTGTTGACGTCAGAATTGTTGCCATTGTTCATTTGTACTGTACCGCCCCAAATAATTATCAACACAAACAATACAACCTTAAATATGACTAGCTGTTTAAAATAAGTTTCCTGCATTATTGCTCCGTTTGGTAAAAAATTCATTCTGTTAGGTCTTCAAAAACTTCCAATAGAACTAATCTTTTAGTTAAACGCTTTTTATATCTACGCTGCCTACGCCTTGCGTTTTCAGAGGATGCTCTCCAATCTTCACGCTTATCAGTTACAAGATCGTCAAGATCATCCACATTTACTACCTTTGTAGCATCTGATTCATAAGTTCGTCTGACCATAGCAGAATAATAGTTTTGGCATGGGATATTACAACTTTTACATATTACTGGCAAAACTAAACAAAAGCTCCACGGCCATAAAAGATGAATACCTTTTTGAGAAAAAATATGAGAGCAGTATCGTAGCAACCTTACCGCTGTTAGTTTTTGATCCCCACCACCCTCTTAGTCTAGCGGTACGTTATTGAGCCTTAGTAAATATTTTGTCGCACCAGAAAATTATCTAATAGCAATTTAGCATTCTGAAGAGTATGACTTAATTACTGCAGTATTTTAGGTAGAATAGATGATCTCAGATCAAGTTTATAATGTGTTGACGAATGG
>CAYMIR010000088.1:0-6213 GCA_964390655.1 uncultured Marinovum sp. | reverse complement strand
AGATTTCCAGAAATTTCCCCAGATTGAAGCTGGATTTTTGATAAGCCTCCACCATTAGATTGATTTATAAAAACTTTAGAGTTTCCATCATTTTCTTGAATAACAAGATTTGAATAAACAACGCCTGAAAGTAATGTTTTACCCTGACCCGCAGTCCCAACAGAAACATCGATCATACCACCAGATTTGTAGTCAACACTTATTTCAACCAATTCACTTAGTTCTCTAAGCAATGAATCTCTCTGGTCCAACAGATCATTTGGAGCGTTTTTTATTGCCTCGTTACCTAATAATTCTTGCTGAATTTCAGTTAGCTGCTTCAGCAATCCATTCGCCTCCGAAACATTATCTATTATGTTCTCAGAGACAAAATTTCTTAAATCGGAAATACCATCTGCAACTGTAATTATGGATGAAACTAATGCTTTACCATTATCGACTGCCACATGTCTGGCGGCTAAATCGGAAGGGTCCTGAGCAACAATATTAAATGATGAAAAAAGTTCTTGAAGTCTTTGCGAAACTGAACCTTGAGAAGGCCTTACAACTTGTTCTAATTGGTTTAATACTGTTGCTTGGGAAGTTGAAAAAGAAAACCCTGAGGCCGCGTTTTGTAGTTGAATATCAATAAACTCATCAAAGGCTCGCGTTATGCCATCAATTTTCACACCATACCCAGCCGAATTTGAAATTTGAAGAGCGTCCGATCCCGATTTCACCTCACTTATAGGTGCTTCACGCCGCGAATAGGACTCGTTACCAACATTAGCAATGTTCTGACCAGTCGTGGCAAGCCCTTCTTTGTAGGCCTGCAAACCAGATCTGGCAATTCCATATATATCGCTCATGACTCAGATCCATGAAAAGACATTTGTTTAATTATTGCCTCTGCAATTCCAATATCGACCGATTCACTTGAACTTTTAGCTAATTCTGCGTCAAACATTTGCACAAAATTATCATCTGCCTTCGTATCAAAAAGACCGTCACTAAGTTTACTGTCTCTTGCTTGCTTCAAAAGCATTTCCAAAAATATCGCCTCGAATTGGTTAGCCACAATTTGGAGGTCTTTATTATCGTTGGATATCTCATCAGATTTGACAAAATTTTTAAGTTCGTTGGACGGTTTTAATTGAATTTTCCCAATAACCGCTGAATTGCCAATATTTATGTTGCTGATATCCGCCATTTAAAAACCTATATAACGATCAACTCAGCATTTAATGCTCCAGCTTCGCGCAGAGCCTCCAAAATAGCTACTAAATCGGAGGGTGTAGCTCCTACGGCATTAATTGCATCGACAAGATCACTCAATGAGACGCCACTATCGAACAAGAATGCTTTTGCGACTTCCTCTTCTACTTCTATTTCCGTATCAGGAACGGCTTCTGCGGCTGCATTCGCCTGAGCACCATCACCAATAGCAGTAGCATCACCACCTTCAATGTTTACATCTTCACTCACTTTTACGGAAAGAGTTCCATGAGAAACCGCAGCAGGAGTAACTTTAACATTACCACTAATTACCAATGTTCCCGTTCTCGAATTTACAATAATCTTCGCGGGAGGCGCTCCTCTTTCAACCTCTATATTTTCCAAAATTGAAACAAAGGAAACTTTTTGCGTAGGATCACCTGGGGCTCTGACCCTTACACTATTTGTATCGAGCGGAATAGCAGTTCCGGGACCTAATATATCATTTACAGCATTAGCAATATTATTTGCCGTCGAGAAATCTCCTCTATGTAAATTTAATATAACAAAATCGGTGCTTAAAAATTCAGTAGGAACCAATCTTTCAACTGATGCTCCTCTTGGAATTCGCCCAACAGTTGGAATATTTACAGTCAGGGAAGAATTATCAGCCCCCTCGACACCCAAACCGCCTACAACGATGTTACCTTGAGCAATCGCATAAGTTTCTCCATCTGCACCCAGCAAAGGAGACATTAAAAGAGTACCACCTTTAAGAGATGTAGCTCCACCCACAGTTGAGACCGTTACGTCTATTGCCTGCCCAGGCTTTGTGAAAGGAGGGAGGTCGGCTGTCAACATCACAGCGGCCGCATTATCCCCATTAAAACCATCAATGTCTGAGGTTACACCAAATCTAGAAACTAACGACTGCATTGACTGTAGGGTGATACCAGTGTTTCCATCACCAGTTCCAGCTAATCCAACTACAACGCCATAACCAACCAATTGATTAGATCTTATGCCAGCAAGAGAGGTAAGATCTTTAATCCTATCAGCAAGCACCAAACTCGCCTGGTTTGCTAAAATGAATGAAGTTAATAATATACGGATGACTTTGAACATTTACCCTACCTTAAATTGGATTAATGGTATCAAGCATTTTTGTATACCAACCCTTTTTCCCAGTTCTTGCAGTATCGCCAGCACCAACATAATTAATATCCGCATTTGCAATCCTGTCCGATTGGACGACATTGTCGGAGGTAATATCTCTTGGCCTAACTATGCCGGAAACCCTTATGTATTCATCCCCATTATTCAAAGTCAACTTTTTCTGACCAAGAATTTCCAGATTACCGTTAGAGTAAACGCGGACAACATGAACAGATATCAGACCAGTCAAAGAGTTCGATTGGTTTGTGGAGCCCGAACCAGAAAATGTACTCTCACCACTAGAGCCGAGCTCCGCAGAGTTGCCAAGTGAATTTGGTAATATACCTCCCATAACAGTAGGTAAGGTTACACTGTTTTCACTCGTTTTAGAACTTGCCGCATTCTGTGACTTTGTGGCCTGGAAGCTTTCAGTAAAAGAAACTGTTAATATATCGCCTACTCTGTGCGCTCTTGCTTCCATGGCAAAAAGATTGCCCTTATCTTTCTGATAAATGCCCCCAAAATCTGCTCGAGTTTCTTCTTCCTCAAGAGGTTCAAGGTATACTGGTTCAAAGTCTACTGAACGCTGTTCTTCTACGTAGGTATCGCAAGCGACTAAAAATAGGCAAAGTGGTAAAAAATACTTAAACAAGCTACACCTACAAGTTTCTAGAAATAAATTGCATCATTTCATCAACGGCAGTGATAGATTTCGAACTCACCTCGTAGGCTCTTTGAGTTTCAATCATATCAACTAATTGCTGCACTACATTTACGTTTGAGCTTTCCACGTAACCTTGAAGAACTTTTCCAAAACCGCCGTCCAGTGGAGCTCCTTCCTGTGCCACACCACTTTCAGCGGACGGTACCAAGAAATTTTCTCCTACCGGTGTTAATCCCCTTGGGTTACTAAAATTAGCAAGCGAAATTTGACCAACCTCTTGGGCAATATCATTTCCAGGCGTTGTCACACTCACAATGCCTGTATTTGAGATATTTATACCAGTAGCATCTGTTGGTATCTGAATTTGCGGTTGCAAAACATAGCCGCTAGTAGTGGTTAAGACACCTTGGGCGTTGCGGGACAAGATGCCAGATCGTGTGTAGCCAACCCGTCCATCAGGTAATAGCGCCTGAAAAAAACCCGGGCCATCTATCGCTAAGTCTAGAGAGTTGTCAGTGCTTACCAGGCCACCCTGTGTGAATAGCTTTTGTGTACTTACTACTTTGACCCCAGTACCAACTGCGAGCGGAGAAGTAAGAGCCGTATCATCAGCGGTCTGCGCACCAGCTGTTTTTACAATTTGATAAAATAGTGATTCAAAATTTGCTCGGTCTCGCTTAAAACCCGTTGTATTCACATTGGCTAAGTTATTAGCGATTACTTGCATTTTATACTGTTGAGCGGTCAGGCCGGTTTTGGCCACGTGCATTGCTGATGTTGACATTTTCTTTGCCCTTTTTCTTTAAATATTTAGGAGCAAGCTTTATGCCAAACCAAATTTATGTTGGTAAATTCATCAATTTCGCACCAGCACTATCAAGGTCACTGGCTTTCTTTATCAACTTTACATTTATTTCAAATTGACGCTGCATATCAATATTGCGAATAAGTTCTTCAATTGCGCTCACATTTGAAGACTCTAAGAACCCTTGTCCAAATCTAGCCGTCTGATCCGCTGCTGGAACTGTACCATCTGCTTTGCGTATATTACCATCAAGACTTTTGACGAGCTGATCAATTTCACTGGAAGTTGACCCAATAAAACCAACAGGTGTTAATTGGCCATCTGGGGCTCCAGCCTGCTGAACGAGTACTTCACCAATATCAGTAATGCTAATTGAGGTGAAATTATTTGGCAAAATAATGGGTGCAAGGCCATCGGAAAGCACCAAGTCTCCAACACCGTTTACTAATTGATTTTGGGCATTTAATCCAAAGTCACCGCGTCGCGAAAGGGCAATCTCACCACCTTCCGGTTGGATATAAAAAAAACCTTCGTTAAGAACTGCCACATCAGTTTCAAGACCTGTATTTTGTAATTGACCAGCTTCATTGGAGAACTTCCTCGTTTCAGTCTCGAGGGGCAAAACTTTAGCAGAAAGTTTTTCAAGTTCTTTGAGAAAACCTGCGTTACCCTCGTTAGGCAAATCCCGACGAAAACCTGGCACATTTACGTTCGCTAAGTTGTTGGCAAGATCAAATTTATTATCTTGCATTTGCCTTAGCGCAGTTAGAGCCGTTTGGGCGAGCCTATCCATAACTTAACTAGTTCCCAAAATTTCTAATTAGCTTCTAATATTTATAATTGTCTGGGTCATACTAGTGGAAGTCTCAATAGCTTTAGCAGCCGCCTGATAGTTACGTTGCGAAGTAATAAGGTTTACTAATTCCTCAGTAATATCAACATTTGATCTTTCTAAAGATCCCGATAAAATTTGGCCAAAGCCATCTTCAGAAGCCTCACCTAATTCAGGGTCACCACTTGAAGCTGTCGCAATAAACGTAGAATTACCTATCTGCTTTAATCCGCTTTCGTTAACAAAGCTAGCTAACATAATTTTACCTAAACTTACATTTTGCCCATTTGAGTAGCCAGCTCTAACATTTCCGTAATTATCGATTTCCAGATTGGTAAGACGCCCTGCAGAGTATCCGTCTTGCTCAAGTTCGCTCGCCGAAAATGCTTGGTCAAACTGGGTTGCATTCGTAAAATCCAGAGTAAGTTGCGTCAAAGCGCTTGTGTAATTTACGTTTGTAATTGGGCTGACAAGTTTTCCATCCAAGTTAAATGTTAACTCACCCTCATCAAGATAAAGTGGATAAAAATCCTCCACCATATTATCAGCAAAGGCCTGGCTGTTCGGAGTAATTTCGCCATTCGGCGCTACATATAAAGGTCTCCCAAGCTCATCAGTCGCCTGCACTGGAGTTCTGACCACAGTGGTAGTGCCGAGACCCAATGGAATATCGTTCAAACCAAAACGTAATGCGCCTTTTATAGCAATTGATGAGCCTTCACCGGTCGTTGCAGTGGTGAACTTTAGATTATTAACTTCACTGTCATATTCGACAGTTACTCCGCCCACTGATCTTCCCGATATTGGGTTCTTCATTGCATTAATACGGCTTTCAAGAGCCAGTGCAAGTGTATCACCTTTATAGTTTCCTTCCGGAAGAACTATTGAGGCACTAACGCCATTTACAACAACGTTGAATACATTCTCACCAGCCAATTCAGTGATCGTGAATGCCTCGGACATATCCATAAGAGCTTCAAAGCCCGAGGTTGTCGCTGGCTGAGATATAAGACCCGTAGGCTCCGTATATCCCTCTACCCCTTCGCGAGGAAAACCCATAATTTGGTTTGATCCAGCGCCGATTTTGTTGGCCTCATATTCAGCTGTATCGGTTGGGTCAACTGTACCCGTTGCCGTCAAATTGTACCTTCCCACGGCTACCGTTGAAGAAGATTGGGCCTCATTAACACCAACGACCGAATTTGCTGCAATAGCCTCACCAGTAGTTCCACTGGAAATATTGAAAACATTTGCAACAGTATCGAATTCTACTTCCATGCCGAAACGCTGATTTACGGGCCGTACTTCCGGACCATCAGCCAGAAAGGCTTCTCCTAAAAGTAAATCGTCGGTTTCAAGACTTATTTCCGGACTCTCACCAAGAGCTGGGATCCCTAACCCGTTATCGCCAGCATCAAGTTTGATGCTATACGCAGTAAAAGCGTCAAACCCAATTCCCGTGCCTTTGCCAAGTTGGCCGTTATCGCCATCAAAAGTTAATCTTTGATTTGTTTCGTCGTAACCCAACTTTATAGCGGGATCTCTCTGATCGACCCAAGCCAT
>CAYMIR010000087.1:0-6234 GCA_964390655.1 uncultured Marinovum sp. | reverse complement strand
GAGCGTCCGTGATATCCATTGGTAAAGGTAATAATTGCTGGGCGTTTTGTATAATACCTAGCCACTTTAACTGCGTTTTCGACTGCTTCTCCCCCAGCTGAGAAAAACATAGATTTCTTTTTAAAGTTACCGGGATAAATATCGTTTAAGCGTTCAGCTAGTTCTATATAGCTCTCATATGGTGTGACCTGAAAGCAGGTATGGGTTAGAGTATCCAGCTGGTTTTTAATGGCGTTTACAACCCTGTGATTACGATGACCTGTATTTTGGCAACCAATGCCACCGCAAAAATCTATGTATCTTTTGCCTTCGACATCCCATATCTCTGTATTTTCGGCTCGATCCGCGATAAATGTAGAGGAGTAAGCGATTGCTCGAGCAACTGAGCTATCCCGCCGGCTTTCAATTTCACTATTGGTTCTCATTTTTACAGTACCTAATTAAATCATTTTCTGTGCCTACCAAGGCGCTTGCGCCTTGGTGGCATTTTTAAATTTATTAAGGAAGAAGATCGTTCACTTCTTCCACAAGCTCTTCTTGCAGTGCGGCCATATCGTCAGAGTCTCCCGTAACTATAGATTCCATGCCATCGTATAACACCTGAGTGATTGCTAAGCCGTTGTCACCAGGATAAGCAATCCAATCAGCCAATAAGCCAGACTGCTCAACTGCAGTGTATTTATTTGGATTTTTTGCATAGAAGTCAGTCAATAAGTCATTTGCCGCTTTGTTCGGGGGAATATAACCCGTGGTTTCTGCCACTAGTGCAGCGCCAACGCCGGATGTTGCAAACTTTACAAACTTCCATGCAGCATCGACTTCAGCAGGGTCCTCGGATGTTGACACCATCATCACTGAGTTTCCACCTGCAGGCAGAGATTTTGGTGGCTGCCCCATTCCAGGGTATTTTCCAGTTTTTAATTCAAAGTCACCTTTTGCTCTTTCAATTGCTCCAACGGCTGAAGTTGACCAGAAGTACATAGAAACTTCACCTGAGTTAAATGGCACACCCGCATCACCAGCAGACAAATTAGGCATGTCACACTCACGGAATAGCTTTTTCATTTGCTCGAGAGCTGCAAGACCTGCGGGACCATCAAAGTTTACCTTTCCATCTTTCAAAATAGGTTCACCCTGGCTCCACATAAGGGCCTGGAAAAACCAATTTCCAGTTACGCTCCAACCCCACCACATTGGCGTTTTATGCCCATCTGCCATAAGCGTTTTACAGGCTGCTATTACTTCGTCCCAAGTGGTTGGGAGCTCAGTTATCCCAGCTGCCCTTAGATTATCCATATTATAGTATCCAACAGGAAGAGAAACTGAATAAGGAAGTCCGTAAACTTCTCCATTAAATGTACCTAGGTCAAGCATTGCTTGATGGTAGCCATCTTTTGCAAAGTTGGCTTCTTTAGCGATAAAAGGCTCTAACGATTTAGCTATTCCTTTTTCAACCAAAATTGCTTGGCGGTTCAAGCCTTGAAAAGTAACATCGGGTAAATCACCGGCCACCGCTTCACGTAAAATAGTATTTGTACCATCTTCATAGTTTTCATAAGTAGCACGGAATTTTACCGTAATATCAGGATGGGCTTTATTGAATTCTGGTATCAGCCTTTCCATTGTCACATCGAAAAGTGATGAGTAAGCATACCCCACTTCGATCTCGATCGCCTTAGCAGGTGTCATCATGACACTACCTGCTAGGGCAATTGCAGAGAGTTTAGTTAATTTTTTCATTTTTACCTCCAGTGTTCTGAGACTATTTTTCCATAAACAGATTTCTAGTCTCTGTTAAAACCGGCTAAGCCTTAATGCCACACCGGTATCCCCCTATACTTATTTCATTCCAGTCATTGTAATTCCCTCAATAAAGCGTCTTTGAGCAAGCAAGAAAATAATTACTAATGGTAGAACGATAACTGTCGTTGCCGCCATCATTGGACCGTACTCATTTCCGTCCATATCAGACTTGAACATGCGCAATCCGAGAGGTGGTGTCATAAGATCTTTATTTCCGGTTACTACAACTCTTGGCCAGTAGTAGTCATTCCAGTGGGCTACTACGGAAAAAATGCCAAATGCTAGAAGCGCAGGAATTGCAGTTGGTAGCATAACTTGCCAAACAATCGAGAATTCACTCATTCCATCCATCCGAGCTGCATCAATTAAATCGTCTGGAACTGTCATAAAAAACTGACGCATCAAAAAAATACCAAAGACAGATATTGTCCATGGAATAATGAGAGCTGCATAGGTGTTAGTTAGGCCTACTTTCGCCAACATGATGTAGAGCGGCAAAGCTATGGCGTGAACTGGTATTAGTAAGCAGAAGATAACCAGTCCGAAAACTGCATTTCTTCCCCAAAATCTTAATTTTGACAGAGCATATGCGCATGGCAAAGCAATGATTACTTGGATTACAAAAATGCTTACAGTTACAAAAATACCGTTTAACATATACCGCACTAGTGGTGCCTCTTTGAAAGCAGCCGTGTAATTGTAAACGATAGGGCGCATTAGGCATTCTTCCTCTGGGTTTCCAGCTTTAATGCATCTATTATCAGTCATTATTTCTTGTTTGCCAAAAAACCCTCCGGTATTTGCTTCAATTTCGGAGGGAGATTTAAAGGAATAAGATAACATTAGATAAAAAGGCAGCAAAACCACAATTGCACCAACTAAAAGAAGACTGTGTTTGAAAAATTCACCCAACCAGTTTGTTTGACTATACATCAGTAGTGCACCCTTCGATTAACAAAATAAACCTGGATAAGTGTTAGGATCAAAACAAAAACGAGAAAGACGATAGTTATTGCAGAGCCTACACCAAGAAGATTTTGTCTCACTCCTTTTTCGAACATTGCGTAAACCATTACATAGGTTGACTTAGAAGGGCCTCCCTCTGTAAGAGCTTCCACCGTATCAAAAACTTGGAAAGAGCGAATTGAGGAAATTGTAATTACGAAAACATGGGTTGGTCCTAACATTGGCCAGGTTACAAGTTTAAATCGCTCCCAAGCGCTGTGTGCTCCATCCATATGAGCAGCCTGATAGAGTTCTCTTGGGACCGATGTCAGGCCTGCAAGGTACAATACCATATTAAATCCAAATGCTTGCCATATGCCTATAAAAGCTATTGTTCCAAGAGCGTATTTTTTATCGCCAAGCCACAGAGGAAATTTTTTTTCGCAGGAAGAGCCATACCAACTTTCAAGTGCATTGTTTCCATACCAGGATCCAGTCAAAAAGGCGTAAATGATATCCTTATCACATCCTGATCTGAGTATATCATTTACCACGCCGACAATTGGATTCAGCGCAAATTCCCAAACAATTGCCATTGCGAGTAAAGTCGCCATAACCGGCAAGAAGAAAATCGCCTTATAGAGCTCGCCACCAATTTTTAGACTTGAAATTAGTAAAGCAGCTCCGAGACCCAAAGCAACTGAAATAGGAACAACCAACAAAACATAAGTCAATGATGCACTAAACATTTTGGCATAGCTGCGCCGACTGAAAAGTTTTTCATAATTTTCAAGACCAATCCAGTTGAACCCACTATTTCCTAAACTATAATCCGTCATCGAAAGAGCAGCAGCGACAAAAACAGGAGCAATGAGCAATAAAAGCATAAGAAAAATTGCAGGTCCAACAAACCAATAGTGTATTTTGGAGTGCCCCATTATTTACTTTTCCTGCTATTTTTTTGTTTTGAGGGGATGATCCGCTCACCATTAGAATTAAAAATTAAAGCAACGCCTTTGATTGGTATAAAATGTAGAATACCTCCAACCTTTGGAGAATTGGCCTCATCAGGTTGTATTCTTGCAATCAAGTTTGCATCAACATTATCCAGGCTAATATGTAAAAAAACATCGGAGCCAAGATTTTCTTTGTAAATAAGTTTCCCAGATAAAGTTTTAGTACTGGGCTTTTGAACTATTTCTATATGCTCAGGGCGAAAACCAACGGATACTGGCCCAGCGTTTGACGGGTCTACAGACACATCGATTTTAATGCCGCCACTCGTGATTTGGCCGTTCTCATCGCAGATGCCATTAAGAATATTCATTTTTGGACTACCAATGAATTCTGCCACTCTAATGTCGTTTGGATTTTTATAGACTTCCTCTGGTGTCCCAAGTTGTAATAAGTCACCGTCCATCATTACGGCTATTCTATCTGACATGGTCAGGGCTTCAGCTTGGTCATGCGTCACATAGATGAAGGTTGTTTGTATTTCTTTGTGAAGCGCCGATAGCTCTGCTCTCATGTGAACCCTCAAACTGGCATCCAGATTTGATAAAGGTTCATCCATTAAAAACGCTGCGGGGTTTCTAACCATTGCACGCCCCAGAGCTACACGCTGCCTTTGTCCTCCAGATAGCTGCCCAGGTTTTCGCGCTAAAAGAGGTTCTATTTTTAATATCGCAGCAACCTTTTTTATTTCATACTCTATGTTTTCTAACTTTTTGCCTCGTCCTGGAATGAAATACCCTAATATGGGAAAGCGTTCCCAAAACGTTAGGTCCCTTAATTTTAAAGGCGTCATTAAGTTGTGGCGGACGGTCAAATGAGGATAGAGAGCGTAAGACTGGAAAACCATTGCTAGATCACGGAGGGATGGCCGAATATCGTTTACAATTTGATCATCTATTGCAACATCTCCATCTGTTTGTTTTTCCAAGCCTGCTATAATTCTAAGTGTAGTTGATTTGCCGCATCCCGATGGACCCACCAAGGTAAGAAACTCACCATCTTTGATTTTTAGATTAAGGTTGTTAATGACTGTGGTGCCATCATAGGATTTAGTCACACCGTTAAGTGTAATGCCAGCCAAAGCGTTCCCCCCATTTCTCACGTAATCTAGGATCTGTTTGATCTCTTTTAATTTGATTACATAACATATTTATTACAGTAACTTGGTAATATTTTACGGTCACAGTTACGTATAAAAATGTTGCAAGCGAAAACATTATTTGTAAAATAATAAAAATTATAATTTAATATAAGGTTTTACTATATTGACGCCTTTCAGACAACTTAAATACGCAGTGGCAGTTGCTGACTTTGGAGGAGTGCAGGCTGCCTCGGAAAAAATTTCTATTTCTCAGCCTGCTTTGACAAATGCGATTCAGAAAATTGAGCAGGATTATGGCATGAAAATTTTTCTGCGTGATCGACCAAACAAATTAAAGCTGACCTCCGTTGGAAGAAGATTTATAGCAAATGCCAAAAGATTAATTGAGAATGCAGAAGAATTTGAAGATGCAGCCAGAAATCTAAATAAAAATTTCAGTGGAACAGTGCATTTGGGATGTTTTACTCCAACTGCAGCATTTATTATACCTACAATATTGCAGGCAGTGAAAAACAGAGGTTTAGATATTTCTATTCAAGTTCATGAGGCAGATCTTGATGAATTAAATACTATGCTCACTCAAGGAAGTATTGATGTCGCGTTGACTTATAATATGTTCCCGAACCCCTTTATTGATTTTGAAACTTTAATTGAAGAGCGTCCATACGTCTTGGTTTCAAAAAATGATCCTTTAGCTTCTAGAGATTCTATTTCGTTAAAGGAGTTGGTGGATAAAGAAATGGTATCTTTGAGCCTGCCGATTACAGAGCAGTTCTTTTTATCTTGCTTTTCCAAGTTAAAGCTACGTCCTAAGGTTCGACACCAAACAAAATCTTATGAATTAGCAAGGAGTTTGGTTGGGGCAGGTGAAGGATATGCTATCATGATTATGCGGCCAGTCACCGAAAGAGCTTACGATGGAAACGGTCTGGCATACATACCTATTTCAGATGATATCCCCACTGCCCAATATGGCATAGCATCGAGTAAGCGTGCTATCCCAACTAAATTAGTTGAAACATTCTCAAATGTTTGTAGACAGACATTGCTAAGTGAGAGAGCAGCACAACAATACTTCGTAAAAGCATGAGTTTCAAACTAAGTACTTTAAACAATTTATTAAATTAAGTCTAATCACTTAAAGCCCAATTTCCTTGAAAATCTTCGATGTATGTTCACCCAATTTAGGTGGAGACTTCGATTTTTTGAATGAATTTATCGTACGCTTAATCGGTGGAGCTGCCAAAAGTACTTTTGAAACTATTGCATTATAAACGGATTTGAACTTGTTGTCTGCTGAGCAATCCAAACGGACTTAACTTGCATGAATTCTTTAATTGATTCTTGACCGCTTTCTCTGCCTTGACCTG
>CAYMIR010000086.1:0-6442 GCA_964390655.1 uncultured Marinovum sp. | reverse complement strand
AAAACGGGCGGACGTAACAATACCGGACGGATTACATCTCGGCGCAGGGGCGGTGGAGCTAAAAGGCTCTACAGGATAGTAGATTTCAAACGTAATAAGATGAATGTATCTGCTACAGTAGAGAGAATAGAATATGATCCCAATAGAACGGCTTTTATAGCGCTCATTAATTATGATGACGGTGAGAAGGCATACATTTTAGCACCTCAACGGTTGGCTGTTGGAGATAAAGTTATTTCTGCTGATAAAGCGGATATCAAACCTGGTAACGCAATGCCATTTTCTGGTATGCCGATAGGGACAATCATACATAATATTGAATTAAAGCCTGGTAAAGGTGGTCAAATCGCGAGAGCCGCGGGCACTTATGCACAATTTGTTGGTCGAGATGGAGGATATGCCCAGATTCGATTGAGCTCTGGTGAGCTGCGTATGGTTCGTCAAGAATGCATAGCAACGATTGGGGCAGTTTCTAACCCGGATAATTCAAACCAAAACTTCGGTAAAGCTGGACGTATGCGTCACAAAGGGATACGCCCATCAGTCCGTGGTGTTGTTATGAACCCGATTGATCACCCCCACGGCGGTGGAGAGGGCAGAACCTCTGGTGGCCGGCATCCCGTTACACCTTGGGGTAAGCCAACAAAAGGTAAGAAAACAAGAAATAAAAACAAAGCGTCACAAAAGCTTATTATTCGCTCGCGTCACGCCAAAAAGAAAGGGCGTTAATTATGGGTCGTTCTGTATGGAAGGGTCCTTTTGTGGATGCCTATGTGCTTAAAAAAGCAGAGGCGGCTCGTGAGAGTGGTCGTAACGAGGTTATCAAAATATGGTCACGCAGATCGACTATATTGCCTCAATTTGTTGGGTTAACTTTTGGTGTTTACAATGGGCGCAAGCACATTCCTGTGTCAGTTTCCGAAGATATGATCGGTCAAAAGTTTGGTGAATATTCCCCAACTCGAACTTATTACGGCCATGGAGCTGATAAGAAAGCGAAGAGGAAATAGTAGTCATGGGAAAAGATACTAATCCTCGTAGAGTTGCAGAAAACGAAGCCATGGCAAAATTGCGTATGCTTCGAACTAGTCCCCAAAAGCTTAACTTGGTGGCGGCTATGATCCGCGGTAAGAAAGTTGATAGGGCCCTTACAGATTTAGCATTTAGCAAGAAAAGAATAGCCATGGACGTTAAGAAATGTTTGCAATCAGCCATTGCTAATGCAGAAAACAATCATAATCTTGACGTGGATGAATTGATTGTTGCTGAAGCTTATGTTGGTAAGAATTTAATTATGAAGCGTGGTCGCCCACGTGCACGGGGTCGTTATGGCCGCATAATCAAGCCATTTTCCGAACTTACTATCAAAGTTCGTCAGACAGAGGAGCAAGCCTAATGGGTCAGAAAGTAAATCCAATCGGGATGCGTCTTCAAGTAAACCGAACATGGGACAGTAGATGGTATGCCGATACGAAAGAGTACGGGGATCTTTTATTAGAAGATTTGCGTATGCGCGAATTTATTAAAAAAGACTGTGCGCAGGCAGGCGTTTCTAAAGTAATAATTGAGCGCCCACATAAAAAGTGCCGTGTAACCATTCACACTGCGCGCCCAGGTGTGATAATTGGGAAAAAAGGTGCGGATATCGAAACTTTGCGAAAGAAACTCGCAGGCATGACAGATTCCGAGCTTCACCTGAATATTATTGAGGTTCGAAAGCCTGAGTTGGATGCGCAACTCGTTGGGGAAAGCATTGCTCAGCAGTTGGAACGCCGTGTGTCGTTTAGGCGCGCTATGAAACGGGCCGTTCAAAATGCTATGCGAATGGGCGCATTGGGTATTCGTGTTAATGTAGCAGGCCGACTTGGTGGAGCAGAGATTGCCCGTACTGAGTGGTACAGAGAAGGTAGAGTCCCTCTTCACACTCTTCGGGCCGATATTGACTATTCCAACGTTGAAGCGCAAACGCCCTATGGAATTATTGGAATAAAAGTCTGGATTTTCAAAGGTGAGATTATGGAGCACGATCCACAAGCTCGTGATAGACGTTCGCAAGAACTGCAAGATGGTCCTGCACCTCGTGGTGTGGCGGGCAATAGACGGTAAGAGGTGGAATAATGTTACAACCAAAGCGTACAAAATTCCGAAAGTTACACAAAGGCCGCATAAGAGGCTTTGCAAAAGGTGGTTCAGATTTAAATTTTGGTACCTACGGCTTGAAAGCAACAACACCTGAACGCGTGACTGCTAGGCAAATAGAGGCTGCCCGGAGAGCAATGACCCGTCATATGAAACGGCAGGGAAGGGTTTGGATTAGAATTTTTCCAGATACTCCCGTTACATCAAAGCCCGTCGAGGTTCGTATGGGTAAAGGTAAAGGGTCAGTAGATTTTTGGGCATGTAAAGTAAAGCCAGGTCGAATGATGTTTGAGATAGACGGCGTGAACGATGATATTGCTCGTGAAGCTCTGCGTTTGGCAGCTATGAAACTTCCTGTTAAAACACGGGTTGTCGTCCGCGAAGACTGGTAAATATCAAGAATTTTTTTAATTCAGCACCCTTTTTGCGAGGGGCCTTTTATTTACCAGCTATAGTTAAAGCTAATAGATATCCGCTCTTCTGCCGACATATTAGTTGGAACTTCGTGGCGTAGCCAGCTTTCCCAAAGCAAGATCTCTCCAACCAAAGGATTTATATATATAAATGGTTTTAGATATTCTTTAGCATTAACAAGCCTTGAGGGTGCGGCCATCATCATGGAGTGTCTAGGATCTTCAAATTTAATGGCACTAGTCTCAGGTGGCATGGAGATGTAAACTGTTCCAGAAATTACCGAATTCGGATGGAGATGTGCGGAATGGTTACCTCCCTCAGCCAATATGTTGATCCAAACATCTTCTAGTTTTAAATCGCGACCCTCTAAATTAAAGTCGAGTTCCCTTGAAAATTGGTGTACATGCAAGTCTAAAAGTTTTTTCAAATCCTCAAAAATTGGTGAGCGCCAAGAGAGATCACTTAAAGATGCATAACTGGTGTAGCCCGGGTAGTTATTTTCTTCGCACCACTTTTGTCCTGCTTCGTCGTCTTGGGCGATGGACCAGCAGGATTTTTCAATTTCCAGCATATCAATTTTTCCAACTTCAGATAACTTTGCTTGGTAAATCGGCGTACTAAATAATAGTTTTGTCTTACTCATGATAATTTTTAAATATAACTCTAAATGTGGGCTTGAAAATAAATCTAGGCTAAGTCTTGCGTATCATCAATGATTTGCTTATACAGCGCCAATCTTAGTGATCTAGTATTAGAATCGTATTTAAATTTATCCACTAGGTTAAAGGTGACCCAAACAGGGGCCTTCTAGTGTTAGAGAGGTAGATGGCAATGAAAGCCGCTGAATTGCGTGAAAAAACGCCAGACCAACTTCGTGAAGAGTTAGCTTCTTTAAAAAAAGAGTCCTTCAATCTCCGGTTTCAGCAGGCAACTGGCCAGCTAGAAAATACCTCGCGCATGAGAAGCGCAAAACGTGACGCCGCAAGAGTATTGACGATATTGAACGAAAAATCCAAGGCTAGTGAGTAGGGGAGCGGATAATGCCAAAAAGAATTCTTCAAGGTGTGGTTACTTCCGATAAAAACGACCAGACAATCACAGTATCTGTTGAAAGACGGTTCAAGCACCCAGTTCTTCAGAAAACTATACGGAAATCGAAAAAATATAGAGCTCACGACGAAAAAAACTCTTTTAAAGCTGGCGACGCGGTTAGAATAGTAGAATGCGCTCCAAGGTCTAAATCGAAACGGTGGGAGGTCCTGGAGGCATAGTCTTCCATTATACCTCATTAAAGTGAAACCCTGGGGCACAAAATTTGGTACCCCAAAGGTCAGGAGAAAATAAATGATCCAGATGCAAACAAACCTGGATGTTGCTGACAATTCTGGCGCTCGCCGAGTGCAGTGTATCAAAGTCTTAGGTGGATCTAAGCGAAAATATGCATCCGTGGGCGATGTAATCGTTGTTTCGGTAAAGGAAGCAATTCCTCGCGGAAGAGTTAAAAAAGGCGACGTAAGAAAAGCCGTCGTCGTTCGCACGGCAAAAGAGGTTCGTCGGGATGATGGAACGGCTATCCGTTTTGACAGTAACGCTGCTGTGATCTTGAGCAACTCAGGTGAACCAATTGGTACTCGTATTTTTGGTCCTGTTGTCCGTGAACTGCGAGCCAAAAATTTTATGAAGATAATTTCTCTCGCCCCGGAGGTGCTGTAATGGCTGCAAAACTTCGCAAAGGTGACAAGGTTGTTGTTCTTGCCGGAAAAGACAAGGGTAAAGAGGGAACGATTTCGTCAGTTGACCCAAAGACAAACAAGGCTGTGGTGGATGGAATTAATATGGCGATCCGACATACTCGGCAAAGCCAAACATCCCAAGGTGGACGATTGCCAAAGGCGATGCCGATAGAACTCTCAAACCTTTCATATGTGGATGCAAATGGTAAGGCCACTAGAATTGGTTTTAAAATTGAAAAAGATAAAAAAGTTAGAATAGCTAAATCTACGGGGGATGTAATTGATGCTTGATACCGAAAATTACATCCCAAGACTTCGGGCTGATTATGATGACCGTATAAAAGCCGCTATGAAGGACGAGTTTGGATATAAAAACAGTATGATGATCCCTCGACTGGATAAGATAGTTCTTAACATAGGTTGTGGTGCAGAAGCGGTTAAAGACAGCAAAAAAGCTAAGTCGGCTCAGGCTGATTTGTCCGCTATCGCAGGCCAAAACGCCGTGATAACAAAAGCAAAAAAATCGATTGCCGGTTTTCGCGTAAGAGAAGGCATGCCTTTAGGGGCAAAGACTACTTTGCGTGGAGCTAGAATGTATGAGTTTTTGGATAGGTTGATCACGATAGCGATGCCTCGTATTCGCGATTTTAGAGGTGTTTCTTCAAAATCATTTGACGGCCGAGGTAATTATGCCTTGGGTATTAAAGAGCATATCGTGTTCCCTGAAATTGATTTTGATAAGATTGATGAACCATGGGGAATGGATATTGTGATAACAACTACCGCAAACACAGACGCGGAAGCCAAGGCTTTGTTGACGTATTTCAACATGCCGTTCAACAGCTAATCGCGGAAAGGATTGATAGATGGCTAAAAAAGCAATGATCGAACGCGAAAAAAAGCGTGAACGTCTAGTTAAAAGGTATGCAGCAAAGCGAGCTGAATTGAAAGAGATCGCAAAGGATGAGTCACTGCCGATGGAAGAACGTTTTAAAGCTAGGTTAAAGTTGGCTAAATTGCCAAGAAACTCTGCTGCAAATCGAATGCATAACAGGTGTCAATTAACTGGTCGTCCTCATGCATATTATAGAAAGCTTAAAGTTTCTCGTATCGCTCTTCGTGAGTTGGGTTCGTCGGGTTTGATACCTGGTTTAGTGAAGTCTAGTTGGTAGAGGGGAAAGAATATGAATGATCCTATCGGCGATATGCTTACTCGAATCCGAAACGCTCAAATGCGGGGAAAATCGACAGTATCGACACCGGCATCGAAATTGAGGGCTTGGGTGTTAGATGTTTTGGCTGACGAAGGCTATATCCGAGGTTACGAAAAAACATCTTCTACTGATGGACACAGTGCTATCGAAATAAGTTTGAAATATTTTGATGGTGTTCCGGTGATTAAAGAGCTTAAGCGTATATCTAAGCCAGGGCGTCGAGTTTATCTTGGAGTTAAAGACATTCCTCAGGTACGTCAGGGGTTAGGCGTTTCAATAGTTTCTACGCCGCAGGGTGTAATGTCAGATGCAAATGCTCGTGCCAAAAATGTTGGTGGCGAAGTGATTTGTACGGTTTTCTAGGGGGATAACTGATGTCTAGAATTGGTAAGAAACCCGTAGAACTACCTTCCGGTGTCAGTGCGTCAGTTTCTGGTCAGACTATTGAAGTTAAGGGACCTAAGGGTACTTTGGAATTCAGCGCGACTGACGACGTGGAAATAAAAATGGCAGATAATTCTGTAGCTGTGGAACCCCGAGGGCAGTCAAAGCGTGCTCGCCAACAGTGGGGTATGAGCCGCACTATGGTTGCCAATATGGTTAAAGGTGTTTCTGAAGGGTTCAAAAAAGAACTGGAAATAAATGGTGTTGGTTACAGAGCTCAACTGCAGGGAAATACCTTGAAGTTAAATCTGGGATTGTCTCATGACGTTGATTTTCCGATCCCTTCAGATGTTACAGTATCAGCTCCTAAACCAACTCAAATAATTGTTGAAGGTATTGATCCCCAAAGAGTTGGGCAGGTTGCTGCTAATATTCGTGAATGGAGAAAGCCAGAACCCTACAAGGGTAAAGGTATAAAATACATAGATGAGTACATTTTCCGCAAAGAAGGCAAGAAGAAGTAAGGACGTAAAATAATGGCAAATAGCAAAAGACATT
>CAYMIR010000085.1:0-6465 GCA_964390655.1 uncultured Marinovum sp. | reverse complement strand
CCTGCTGTTTCTATTTTACGGGGCACTATAACTCATGTTCGAGATGGTGATACTTTTGAAGTTCAGGGAACACCTGTTCGCATCTCAGCCTTAGATTGCCCTGAAAACAGCACAAGCTCAGGACAAAAAGCTACTCGATTTACTAAGCAATTTAAAGGAAAGCAGGCTGTTTGCGAGCTAACTGGTGCAAAAACCTATGATAGAGTTGTTGGTTATTGCTCGATTGAGGGCAAAGACTTTGCCCAAATAATGGTAGATAATAAGTTTTGTAAGTTTTGGCCTAAGTATGATGTTTGGAACAGGTATTAAAACGGAGGAGAGGCGAAATGGCGGGTATGATCAACTGCATGAGATTTAAACCAAAAGCCGGACAGGCAGAGGATTTATTTAAAGCTTATGCTGAATATGTCAGAGATTACCCTTTTGACGACATAATGCACAAAATTATTGATCTAGGTGATGGAGAATTCGCCCTGATAGGTATTCATCACAGTGTTGATAGTTTTATTGATATTATGAATAGGGATAATCGTGTAAGCCAAATGTTGCGGGAATACGTTGAACCTTACCAAGATGGAGAGTGTTTTCATTCTTTTTCAGGCCCAGTAGTTAATTGTGATGATTACCTCTGATATTTCCTCTATGCCGCGACAATTTGTTTATCGCATCTGATAAATAGTCAACTAGCTTTTACATTAACTTTTAATAGGAGCGCAAAATGCTACTACCAATAAAATTTATCGCGGCAAACATTTTTATTTCGGGGATGTCTGCTGGGGTAGTATGTGGAGCGATAGCTGTCTATACACTCTCTGATCCAGGGCGATTAAATCGATTAAATGATTATGCTAAAGAAATGTGTAAAGGTTGCAAAAAATAGTTAGGATCAGGGTCGGAATGCTAGTTTTTAATAGTAAACTTCTCTGGCTCTGATCACGTTAAAAAGTGGGAAATTTTATGTTTAAATTATTGAAAATAATTGTGCCTCTTTTATTTATCGTAGGCTGCAGCATTAAGCCCTCGATTGAAGATGCCAAACTTTCTGATAGGAATTTTTCTTTAGAAGAGTTCTTTGAAGGTGAAACAAGAGCATATGGTCAATTCCAAGATATATTAGGAAATGTATCTAGGCGCTTTTTGGTGGATATAAAAGGGTCATGGGATGGATCAAATCTAGTTTTAATTGAGGACTTCACATACGAAGATGGTTCAGAAGAACAAAGAGTTTGGACCTTGACGAAAGTTGATGAAAATAGTTGGTTGGGTTCCGCTGACGGTGTCGTTGGGACTGCGGAAGGTAAGACAGCAGGTGATATGTTTTATTGGGCGTATACAATAGATCTGCCTACCCCCAGCGGAGACAGAAGAGTGTCCTTTAAAGATTATATGTGGATGCTGTCTGATGATAGAGTTTTGAATAAGGCATATATGTCGAAGTGGGGTATCCCACTTGGAGAGGTCACAATTATGTTTGAGAAAAATTAGTACTTTTCAATTTATTAAAAAGTTTCTACCCAGGGACGAAGCTCTACCTCCCACGCCCATGCACTTTTATTCTGATCGTGAAATTGAAGGTACGTTTTTGCAATTTCTTCTGGATCGAGCATGTCATGATCCCCGTCTCCTTTTCTATCTAATCGAGCATTTGACTTTATTCCACCATCAATAACAAAGTGACCAATATGGATATTTTTTGGGTGTAGTTCACGAGCTAAGGCTTGAGCTAATCCACGTAATCCAAATTTTCCCATGGCAAATACTGAAGAATTCGCAAAACCTTTGACTCCTGCTGAAGCGCCTGTGAAAAAAATACTGCCGCTGCCTCGCTTTAACATTCTCTTAGCTGCCTGTTGTGCAACTAAAAATGCCCCAAAACAGGTAACGTCCAAAGCCTCTTTTGTTTTTTCTGGATCTAGAGTCTCAATACTACCTCTTAACCTAGCAGAGGGGTTATAGACTACCAGTTCCGGTATCCCCAGTTTTTCATCAAGATCTTTAAATAGACGATTAACATCTTCAATTTTAGAGGCATCGCACTTGTGAAGGCTGGCTGCAGTTTGTCTACTTAAATCTTCTAATTTTTCAATATTTCGCGCTGCCAGAGCTACATCCATTCCCAAGTTTGCACATTGAAGAGCAAGTGAGGAACTTAAACCTGAGCCAGCGCCAACGATTAAAGCAGAACGATTCATTAAAAGCCTCCAATATTATATTTGCTTCTTTATATGCACATATTTCGATAAAGCTGGCAATTTCTTTGCTAATCATTAGATTAAAGCATATGAGCAATGCACTTCAGAACTTTTTTTGAAGAGGTTCATTGCTGTTAGAGTGAAACTTTTGTTTTAGGTAAAAAAATGGCTCAATCATCTGCAGTATGTGATTTTGGCTGGAAAGCCCCACAATTTAACTTGCCATCAACTAAAGGCATTGATGTCAGTTTAGAGAGTGCCTCAGGTGACAACGGAACATTAATAATGTTTATCTGTAATCATTGCCCCTATGTTGTGGGAGCACTGGATGATATTGTCCAGGAAGCTTCTGCATTACAAAAAATTGGAGTTAATGTTTTGGCCATATGTTCAAATGATGCCGAAGAATATCCACAAGATAACTTTGAAAATATGAAGAAATTTGACTTGGATTATGCATTTACCTTTCCATATTTACATGATGCAGATCAGTCTGTAGCTAAATATTATAGTGCAGAGTGCACTCCCGATTTTTTTGGTTTCAATAGCAACTTAGAGCTCCAGTATAGGGGTAGGCTTAACAACAAGAGAGAAAATCCAGAGGTTGTAAAGCGGGATTTATTTGAAGCCATGACTATGATTGCTCAAACTGGTGAGGGTCCTCGAGAGCAATCTCCATCGATCGGGTGTTCAATAAAGTGGAAGAGTGAATGACCAATTATTCTGAAAAAATATGTGAGGCATGCCAGCCAGATGCTGATCCTGCCACGAACGAAGAAATAGTTGAATTTCTATCGAAAAATTCTGATTGGTCCCTCATTAAAAATGATGATGCAAAAAAAATAGAAAGAATTTACAAATTCAAAAATTTCAAAGACGCCCTTGAATTCACTAATCTTGTTGGTGAGGTGGCGGAGAGTGAGGGGCATCATCCTGAGATCATAACAGAGTGGGGTAGTGTTTTGGTTAGATGGTGGAGCCATAAAATTCGAAATATTCATTTAAATGATTTGATACTTGCTGCTAGATGCGATCAGCGATTTGAAAAGTTACAAACCTAATTTTAAATTTCTGAATCTCTAAGCATTGGCTATTTTTTTATCATATCGCGCCTCAAATAATTTTTAATGTTTGATTTTATTAAGATTGGAGAGGTGCCCAAGACAAGTTGGAGCTCTGAAAAAACCTTTAATTTTAAACCAAGGCTAAAAACTCTTATGGCTTTAGTAGTAGGCCTAATACTTTTTGGCTTAGGAGAAGCTCTTTTAGTAACTTCACAAATAGGAGTGAGCCCATGGACAGCTCTTGGTCAGGGACTCGCTAACGCATCTGAACTGGGCCTTGGTTTAACAACATTTCTTATAAGCGTATTCGTGCTTTTTTTATGGATACCATTAAAACAAAAGCCAGGTGTAGGCACCATTCTGAATGCGGTTGTTATTTCACTTGTTTTACATTATGCTATTCCGCTTTTGCCCATTTTTGAGGAAAATATTCTAAGATTAATCCAAGCTATATTGGGAGTTTTTATCACTGGGATTGGCGGCGGGATCTATCTCATCGCAAATTTGGGTCCTGGTGCGCGTGACGGTTTAATGACTGGGCTGCAAAGGGTTACAAAGTTTCCGATTGCATGGGTGCGCAGTGGTATTGAACTTACAGTGCTTACAATAGGTTGGTGGCTGGGAGGGGTTATTGGCTTAGGAACCATTATTTTTGCATTAGGGATAGGGCCGTGCTTAGCTATTAGCTTAAAAATTTTTGGTTCACGTAAATCACATAGTGATCAGTAATCTAGGATGTTATCTTGGCTTTTTATTTTTTGCTAAATGTAATTAAACTCCATACTTGTAATTTAAAAATAATAATCTTATGTCATTCGAAGTAGATAATGAGATTAATATGGCAACAACAAATCCTTTTCAATTCATTCAGCAGGTTAGATCTGAAGTATCAAAGATAACTTGGCCGACCCGACGAGAAGTTCTTCTCACCACTATAATGGTGTTTGTAATGTCAGCTATTGCCGCTTTAATATTTGCCCTAGTTGATCTTTTAATACGCTCAGGAATTCAGTCCGTTCTGAATATTTTTGGCTAATTGTCGCGTGTAAAATTATGTAGATAAAAACAAACATCGAAGAATTGCTACATTAATTATACATCAAGCTTGAAATCTCTTTGCGAGTAGAATACCCAACGCGTCAAACAATGGCTCCGTTTCGTTTGATTCGGATCATATGAAAAATTTGTTTATTGGTCTCGGGAATGAACCTCAATTAAAGGAAACCACTTCATGGCAAAACGTTGGTATTCAGTCAGTGTTCTTTCTAATTTTGAAAAGAAAATAGCTGAACAGATTAAAACCGCCGTCTCTGAAGCTAGTTTGGAAGCAGAGATTGAAGAAGTATTAGTTCCAACCGAGGAAGTCATCGAAGTAAGACGCGGCAAAAAAGTGACGACTGAACGAAGATTCATGCCTGGATACGTTCTTGTTCGGATGGAAATGTCTGATCAAGGTTATCATCTCATTAACTCCATTAATAGAGTTACTGGTTTTTTGGGCCCACAGGGACGACCGATGCCAATGAGGGACGCTGAAGTGAATGCTATATTGAACCGGGTCCAAGAGGGAGAGGACGCTCCTCGTACATTAATTAATTTTGAGGTTGGCGAAAAAGTCAAAGTAAATGATGGGCCGTTTGAAGATTTTGACGGACTAGTAGAACTTGTAGACGAGGATAACCAACGATTGAAAGTTACTGTTTCTATATTTGGCCGTGAAACACCAGTCGAACTAGAATTTACGCAGGTCACAAAACAAACCTAGCGTCATAGCAGCCGTGGGAGGTTAGGACTACGCGAGTCTGATCCGAACCACACAACATAACTAACTCGGTGACCGCGTTCATCGGGTGTTGAAAAAAGGAAGCGGTCAAATGGCCAAAAAATTAGTGGGAACTCTAAAATTACAGATACCCGCGGGAGGAGCTAACCCTTCACCGCCAGTTGGGCCTGCACTAGGTCAGCGGGGCATCAATATTATGGAGTTCTGTAAAGCTTTTAATGCAAAAACGGCAGATATGGAGCAGGGCGCTCCTTGTCCAACTATAATAGAATATTTTCAGGATAAATCGTTCTCGATGGAGATAAAAACTCCACCTGCTTCATATTACCTAAAAAAAGCAGCAGGTTTGAAGCCCGAGGGAAAACGGAACCGACCTAGAGGTGCTGAAGCGCCAGGGCGGGAGGTGGCTGGCTATGTGACAGCCGCTCAGGTTCGGGAAATCGCTGAAGCTAAAATGAAAGACTTGAGCGCAAATGATGTCGAAGCAGCAATGCAGATTGTTCTTGGGTCTGCGAGATCGATGGGTATTGAGGTGAAGTAATGGGAAATCTTGGTAAAAGAATGACTGAAGCTCGTGCTTTAGTGGATGGAAAAGAAAATTTATCTATCGAAGAAGCGGTTGCATTAGTCAAAGGGAATGCAAAGGCAAAATTTGATGAAACAATCGAGATTGCCATGAACTTAGGTGTAGATACAAGGCACGCAGATCAAATGGTTCGTGGTGTTGTTGGATTACCAAACGGAACTGGTAAATCTGTTCGTGTTGCGGTGTTTGCCAGAGATGCTAAGGCTGATGAGGCCAAAGCTGCCGGTGCTGATATTGTTGGTGCAGAAGACTTGATGCAAACAGTGCAGTCTGGAACGATTGAGTTTGATCGATGCATTGCAACACCAGATATGATGCCAGTTGTGGGGCGTTTAGGTAAGGTTTTGGGACCGAGAAACCTTATGCCAAACCCAAAAGTTGGAACCGTTACTGTTGATGTTAAGGAGGCAGTGCAGGCGGCAAAAGGTGGAGAAGTTCAATTCAAAGCTGAAAAAGGCGGTGTCGTTCATGCGGGAGTAGGCAAGGCGTCTTTTAAAGAAGATCAGCTTGTAGAGAACGTAAAGGCTTTTGTAGAGGCAGTGGCAAAGGCTAAACCTTCTGGTTCAAAAGGCGCTTACATGAAGGGCATAACTTTAAGCTCTACTATGGGACCGGGGGTTACAATATCGATCCATAAGGCTAATGCTCAATAGAAGGACAAAAAAAGGTGCCATTATTGGCGCCTTTTCTTAGCTGGTTAGTTTCAAATTAATTTAGATAAATATTGTTTTGCTATTGGCAAATAAAAAAAAGTACCGTATACGCGCGTGAATCTTTGGTTTTACGCTAAAGGTTAATGTCCGAGACGGAGGGTTGGTACGACCTATAATTCCTTCCTGA
>CAYMIR010000084.1:0-6603 GCA_964390655.1 uncultured Marinovum sp. | reverse complement strand
AGCTGATCCGCAAACCAAGGCAGCCTAAAATAAAACGTTCTAAATCTCAGCATTTGGAGCAATGTCCGCAGAAACGCGGAGTTTGCACTCGTGTTTACACAACAACACCTAAGAAACCAAACTCAGCTATGAGAAAAGTTGCGAAGGTCAGATTAACAAATGGATACGAAGTAATCAGCTATATTCCTGGTGAGCAACACAACTTACAGGAGCACTCGGTAGTACTTATTCGTGGTGGTCGAGTAAAAGACCTTCCTGGTGTGCGATATCACATCCTTAGGGGTGTTTTGGATACTCAGGGTGTTAAAGACCGAAAACAACGCCGCTCAAAATATGGCGCCAAGCGTCCAAAGTAAAGGAATAGAAAATGTCCCGCCGTCATGCTGCAGAAAAACGAGAAATACTTCCAGACGCAAAGTTTGGAGACCGTATTTTGTCTAAATTTATGAACAATCTAATGATAGATGGAAAAAAATCGGTTGCAGAGAAAATTGTCTACAATGCGCTGGACAGAGTGGAGGCTAAAATAAAAAGAGCTCCCGTTGAAGTTTTTCACGAGGCATTAGAAAATATAAAGCCAGCTGTAGAGGTTCGGTCTCGCAGAGTAGGCGGTGCAACCTACCAAGTGCCCGTTGAAGTACGTTCTGAACGACGGGAAGCATTGGCCTTGAGATGGCTTATTTCCGCCAGTAGAGGTCGTAATGAAAACACGATGGAAGAGCGGCTTGCCGCCGAATTGATTGATGCTGTTAATTCTAGAGGCGCAGCTGTGAAGAAAAGAGAAGATACTCACAAAATGGCTGACGCTAACAAGGCGTTTAGTCATTATCGTTGGTAAAAAGGCAGAGGCAAGAGAGTAATGGCACGCGAATATACATTAGATCTGTATCGAAATTTTGGGATCATGGCGCATATCGATGCGGGTAAAACAACCTGTTCTGAACGAATTCTTTACTATACCGGCAAGTCGCATAATATTGGCGAGGTTCATGATGGTGCAGCTACAATGGATTGGATGGAGCAGGAGCAAGAACGAGGAATAACCATTACCTCAGCTGCTACAACAACTTTTTGGGAGCGTACAGAGGACGGTGAAAACGCCGACACTCCTAAGCACCGCTTAAATATAATAGATACTCCAGGGCATGTCGATTTTACAATTGAAGTGGAGCGTTCTCTGGCTGTTTTGGACGGTGCAGTTTGTGTTCTAGATGCCAACGCGGGTGTAGAGCCTCAGACAGAGACTGTTTGGAGGCAGGCAGATAGATATAAAGTACCTCGGATCGTTTTTGTGAATAAAATGGATAAAATTGGTGCCGACTTTTTCAATTGCGTAAATATGATCGAGGACAGGACTGGCGCTAAGGCGGTGCCTGTTGCGTTGCCAATTGGGGCTGAAAACGAGCTGGAAGGACTTATCGATCTTGTGACTATGGAAGAGTGGTTATGGCAAGGTGAGGATCTCGGGGCTTCCTGGATCAAAGCTCCAATTAGAGATGACCTGAAAGGGTCAGCTGAAGACTGGCGAAATAAAATGATCGAAGCGGCCGTCGAAATGGATGACGACGCAATGATGATGTATCTTGAAGGTGAGGAACCTGATGTTGATACGTTAAGATCTTTGCTTCGAAAAGGCACGCTTGAAATGGCCTTTGTCCCGGTCTTAGGAGGATCAGCTTTTAAAAACAAAGGGGTTCAACCGTTATTGAACGCAGTTATCGATTATCTTCCAAGTCCCCTAGACGTTGCAGACTATATGGGATTTAAGCCAGGCGATGAAAGCGAAGAGCGAAACATCGCTCGACGAGCTGATGACAAAATGCCATTTGCTGGTTTGGCTTTTAAAATCATGAACGATCCGTTTGTCGGGTCTTTGACATTTACGCGTATTTATTCTGGCGTGATGAATAAAGGAGACAACGTTCAAAACTCAACTAAAGGCAAGCGTGAAAGAATTGGTAGAATGATGATGATGCATTCTAACAACCGTGAAGAAATAAGTGAGGCATTTGCTGGAGATATTATAGCGCTGGCAGGTTTAAAAGAGACAACAACCGGTGATACTCTTTGTGATGCAAAAGACGACGTAGTGTTGGAGACCATGACTTTTCCAGATCCGGTTATTGAGATTGCTGTTGAGCCTAAAACTAAGGGTGATCAAGAAAAAATGTCTCAGGGATTGGGTCGACTCGCTGCTGAAGATCCATCCTTTAGAGTAGAAACAGATCTAGAGTCGGGTCAGACAATTATGAAGGGTATGGGTGAACTTCATCTTGATATTCTTATCGATCGATTAAAAAGAGAATTTAAGGTAGAAGCAAATATCGGCGCACCCCAGGTTGCCTATCGTGAAACAATCTCGCATGAAGTTGATCATACTTACACTCACAAGAAACAGTCAGGCGGATCAGGCCAATTTGCTGAAGTAAAGTTGATAATATCACCTACTCAGCCTGGCGAGGGTTATTCATTTGAATCTCGCATAGTTGGTGGTGCGGTTCCTAAAGAATACATACCGGGCGTTGAAAAGGGAATTAAGTCTGTAATGGACAGTGGTCCTTTGGCTGGCTTTCCGGTGATCGACTTTAAAGTAGCCTTGGTCGATGGAAAGTTTCACGATGTGGATTCATCGGTTCTGGCATTTGAAATTGCCGCTCGCATGGGCATGAGAGAAGGAATGCGTCAGGCAGGCGCAAAACTTCTTGAGCCTATTATGAAAGTGGAGGTTGTTACTCCAGAGGAATATACTGGTAACATAATTGGTGATTTGACTTCACGTCGTGGTCAGGTGCAGGGCCAGGAGCCTCGTGGGAACGCCATAGCGATAGATGCATTTGTACCACTGGCAAACATGTTTGGATACATTAATAACTTGCGGTCTATGTCTTCAGGTCGGGCAAATTTTACTATGCAATTTGACCATTATGAGCCAGTACCGCAAAACATATCAGACGAGATACAAGCAAAGTTTGCTTGATTTGATTTGCTCACTGGGCTCGTTGCTGGTGGGTTTTTTAACTAGGTGGTAAAGGACCGCCGCTTAATATAGGAGGCCATAATGGCGAAGGAAAAATTTGACCGCAGTAAACCACACTGCAACATTGGTACGATTGGCCATGTGGACCACGGGAAGACCACATTGACAGCGGCAATCACTAAATTTTTTGGTGAATTCAAAGCATATGACCAAATTGATGGTGCCCCTGAGGAGAAAGCTCGTGGGATTACAATTTCAACTGCACACGTTGAATATGAAACAGATGCACGTCATTACGCACACGTGGACTGCCCAGGTCATGCTGACTACGTAAAGAACATGATCACTGGTGCGGCTCAGATGGATGGCGCGATATTGGTTGTGAACGCAGCAGATGGACCCATGCCTCAAACACGTGAGCATATCTTGTTGGGCCGTCAGGTTGGTATACCGGCAATGGTTGTTTTCATGAACAAGGTTGATCAGGTTGACGATGACGAACTTCTTGAACTTGTTGAGATGGAAATTCGTGAACTATTATCAGAGTATGATTTCCCAGGCGATGACATTCCAATCGTTGCGGGTTCTGCTTTGGCCGCTATGGAGGGTCGCGACGCCAATATCGGCGAAGAAAAAATCAGAGAGTTAATGGCCCAAGTTGATGCCTATATTCCGCAGCCCCCACGCGCTATTGATGAGCCATTCTTGATGCCGATTGAAGACGTTTTCTCTATCTCAGGACGTGGTACAGTTGTTACAGGTCGAGTTGAGCGTGGCGTAATTAACGTGGGTGACGAAATTGAAATCGTTGGTATTCGCGATACATCAAAGACAACATGTACTGGTGTTGAAATGTTCCGTAAACTGCTTGACTCAGGTGAAGCAGGTGACAATATTGGCGCTCTTCTTCGCGGTGTTGATCGTGAAGGCGTAGAGCGTGGTCAGGTTCTGTGTAAGCCAGGTTCAGTTCAGCCACATACAAAATTTGAAGCAGAATGCTATATCTTAACGAAGGAAGAAGGTGGTCGCCATACTCCGTTTTTTGCAAACTACCGCCCTCAGTTTTACTTTCGTACAACTGACGTAACGGGTACTGTTGTTTTGCCTTCGGGTACGGAAATGGTGATGCCAGGCGATAACCTCAAATTCAATGTTGAGTTAATTGCTCCAATTGCGATGGAAGAAAAACTACGTTTCGCGATCCGAGAAGGTGGCCGTACCGTCGGCTCAGGCGTCGTCTCTAAAATCGTCGAGTAAAGTAAGGGCTGTTGAAAGGGCAAACATTAGTTTGTTTGCCCTACTATCTTGGCGCTTGGCGCCTATTAAGGGTTCGAAGAAGGTAATAGACAATCTACTACAATCCTCTCAACTCTAACGCGTAATGTATAAAGGCATATTAGAATGCAAAGCCAAAATATACGCATCCGTCTAAAAGCGTTTGATTATCGTGTGCTTGATGCGAGCACGCAGGAAATAGTCAATACTGCCAAACGCACTGGTGCCTCAGTTCGGGGCCCAATTCCGCTTCCGAACAAAATTGAAAAATTTACTGTTTTGCGTGGTCCCCACGTAAACAAGAAATCTCGTGATCAATTCGAAATTCGTACACATAAGCGTCTTTTGGATATTATTGACCCAACGCCGCAAACCGTTGACGCTTTAATGAAGCTTGACCTGGCTGCTGGCGTTGATGTCCAGATTTCAGTTTAAGGAGGGCACAAATGCGCTCTGGTATAATAGCTAAAAAAGTTGGAATGACCCGATTGTTTATGGATAATGGTAAACAAATTCCTGTGACCGTTCTTCATATGGAAAATTTACAGGTTGTAGCACAAAGAACAAACGAAAAGCATGGCTATAACGCTGTTCAACTTGGTGCTGGTCACTCTAAAGCCAAAAATGTTTCAAAAGCTATGCGAGGTCATTTTGCTGTTGCAAAAGTGGAACCAAAAAGAAAAATAGCTGAATTCCGTGTTGCTCCTGAAAATTTGATTGAAGTAGGTGCGGAGATTACTGCAGAGCATTATGTGGCGGGTCAGTTTGTAGATGTGTCTGGTACATCAATCGGTAAAGGATTTGCCGGTGCGATGAAAAGACATAATTTTAGTGGACTACGGGCTTCACACGGCGTTTCGATTTCTCATCGTTCGCATGGGTCTACAGGCCAATGTCAAGGACCGGGTAAAGTATTTAAAGGAAAGAAAATGGCTGGTCACATGGGAGCTGCACGTGTAACAACACAAAACCTTCAAGTTGTGAAAGTAGACTCGGAGCGTGGCTTAATTATGATTAAAGGTGCTGTTCCCGGTTCAAAAGGTGGATGGGTTACCGTAAAAGATGCTGTTAAAAAAGCTGCTATGGACGGAGTGCCTTATCCCGCTGCATTGAGATCTGCCGCGGATGTTTCTGCTAAGTTGGAACCAAAAGAGGAATCTCCTGAACCAGTTTCTGAGCCAATATCTGAGGAAAAACCTGCTAGTGGAGGTGAAGAATGAAGCTTAAAGTTATAAAGATAAATGGAGCTTCAGCTGGATCCGTTGAGCTTGGAGATGACATTTTCGGGCTAGATCCACGCGTCGATATTTTGCATCGCGTTGTTAGGTGGCAGCGAAATAAGGCGCAGGCTGGAACTCACAAGGTAAAAACCAGGTCTGAAACAAGCTATTCGCGAAAAAAGATTTATCGTCAAAAGGGCACCGGTGGGGCTCGTCATGGTGATAGAAACGCTCCTATTTTTAGAAAAGGTGGCGTATACAAGGGTCCAACACCCCGCAGCCATGCACATGATCTTCCTAAGAAAGTAAGGGCGTTGGGGCTAAAGCATGCTTTATCTGCAAAAGCTAAGGAGGGTTCTTTGGTAATTTTAGACAAAGCAACAGCAAATGGAAAAACAGCAGAATTGGCCAAGCAGGTTAGGGAGCTTGGCTGGAAGAGGGCTTTGGTTATTGATGGAGCCGAGGTTAACACAGACTTCGCTAAGGCTGCTAGAAATATAGAGGGGCTAGACATCCTTCCAACAATTGGAGCAAATGTCTACGATATCTTAAAGCGTGATACCCTGGTTTTAACAAAGGCTGGTGTAGAGGCACTGGAGGCTCGATTGAAATGAGTGTGAAAGCTGAACATTATGATGTTATTAGAAAGCCAATAATTACAGAAAAAGCCACAATGGCGTCAGAGTCTGGTGCGGTCGTTTTTGAAGTTACGGTCGAAAGTAACAAGCCTCAGATTAAAGAAGCCGTCGAGGCTCTATTTGGTGTTAAGGTTAAGGCAGTAAACACAACCATTACAAAAGGTAAGGTAAAACGTTTTCGTGGCCAACTTGGCAAGAGACGTGATGTTAAAAAAGCCTACGTCACCTTGGAAGAGGGTAATTCAATCGATGTGTCTACAGGTCTTTGATCTAACAACGACGGTATATGGATTTATAGTATCTCTCTTGCATAAATCGAAATAATTTTAAAGGGGTGGACAGTTCTGAATTACCCCTTTATACGATCGCAATCTTAGGAACTTTGGATAAAAGATTGCAAGATTAAATTGGCCACCTTCGGGGGGCTTTACCGAAGGCGATAAAATCGCCGACATAGCAAACGGAAGACAGAAAGCATGGCACTCAAGTCGTA